>NZ_CACSJV010000008.1:0-115966 GCF_902706105.1 Curtobacterium sp. 18060
GGCGAGCTTGGGGTGGGAGACCTGCCGCGCCGCGCGTCTGATCACGCGCGGCATCAGCGAAGCCCCCATCACCACGTCTGCGCGGAACCGCCGCGTTCGGGTCGCGTCGGTTCGGTGCGGACGACATGAGCCGGGTCCATACCCGACGGTAGGGATGCTACGCCGGAGCACCGACAGATGACACCCCTCAGTCGTCGAACGAGGAATCCGTTGCCGTGTCGTGTTCTTCGCGGACACTGCCCGCTCCCGTCCGCCGTCCGGGGCGTCGGAGCAGCCGGAGCGCGTCGGGTCGCAGGCTCCGCCCGCGCCGCAGCAGCGAGCCGAGCGTCGACTTCGGCTGCCAGTCACGACCGTTGGGCAGTCCCCAGCCGCGGCGGACCGCACCCCAGCGCAGACCGAGCGACAGCGCGATCGCGGCCACGATCCCGATCGACGGCGACCCGAGGGCGGACGCGACGACCATGACCACCGACGCCGCGACGGCCACGGTGGCGTACAGCGCGTTCCCGCCGAACACCGCGGGTACCCGGCGGAGCAGCAGGTCCCGCATCGCGCCGCCGCCGACCGCCGTGATCGTGCCCATGATGATCGCGGCGGGCCACTCCAGGCCGGCGTCGTAGGTGCGCTGCACCCCGACCACCGCCCAGAACCCGATCACCGCGGCGTCGAGCACGGTGAACAACCGGTCCCAGGTGATCTCGGAGAACGACACGAAGAAGGCGATGAGTGCCCCGGCCAGCGCGACCGGCACGTAGAGCGGGTCGACGAGTGCGACCGGGGGGCCGTTCTGCAGCAGGGTGTCGCGCAGCATGCCGCCGCCGAGCCCCGAGACGAAGCCGACGACCAGGAACCCGAACAGGTCGAAGTCCATCGCGCGGGCGATCGATCCACCGAGCAGGGCGGACGCGAACACCCCGGCGAGGTCGAGCACGTTCGTGACCGACGCCAGGCCATCGACGGACAGCAGGTTCATGAGAACCATCAAACCCCACGCCGAACGACTGGCGGGCCGAACGGCGGTTAGGTTAGCCTCACCTACGTCATGCTCGCCACTCTCGTCATCGGCCTCCGTGAAGGCCTCGAAGCGACGCTCATCGTCGGCATCATCGCCGCGTTCCTGCGTCGCAACCGTGTCCCCGTCGCCCCCATGTGGTTCGGCGTCGGGGTCGCCGTCGTGCTCAGCATCGGCGTCGGGTTCGGCCTGCAGGTCGTCGAGCAGGCCCTGCCGCAGGCGCAGCAGGAGGGCATGGAGGCGATCATCGGCATCGTCGCCGTGGTCTTCGTCACCGGCATGATCGTCTGGATGCGCACCCACGCGCGCACCCTGACCAAGGAACTCGAGGCGAGCGCGACCGAGGCGCTCGGCCGCGGCACCGCGTGGGCACTGGCCGGCATGGCCTTCCTCGCCGTGCTCAAGGAGGGCTTCGAGACCGCGGTCTTCCTCCTCGCCACCTTCCAGGCGTCGTCGGACACCGGTCTCGCCGCCCTCGGCGCGGTCATCGGCATCGCGGGCGCCGTCGTCATCGGCTACGGCATCTACACCGGCGGCGTCCGGCTGAACCTGTCGAAGTTCTTCACCGGCACCGGCGTCTTCCTGGTGTTCGTCGCCGGCGGGCTCGTGCTGACGGTGCTCCGGCGCGCGCACGAGGCCGGGTGGATCGTCATCGGGCAGCAGCGGACCGTCGACCTGTCCTGGCTCGCCCCGAACGGGTCGGTGCAGGGTGCGCTCGTCACGGGCGTGCTCGGCATCCCGCCGGATCCCCGGGTGATCGAGGTGCTCGGCTGGGTCCTCTACGTCGTGCCCGTCCTCGCCCTGACGCTCTGGCCCCGCGCCTGGCGTCCGTCGTCGGCACGCGTCCCGATGGTCCGCGCCACCGTCGCCGGAGCCCTCGCGGTGGCCGCAGCCGCGCTGGCGATCGCCGTCCCGACGGGCGGCGTCGACCTGCCCGGCTCCGCCACCGTCCGCGGCGACGCCACGTCCGTCTCGGCGGACATCCACGGTGCGTCCGGCGTCCTCCGCGTCGCCGGCACCACCACCGGCCAGGAGGCACGGCTCACGTTGCCGACGTCGGCCCACCGCCGCGTGACCCGTGCGGGCGTGGCCGCCGACCGGTGGCGGATCCGCACGTCGGCCACCGCCGCGGACCGCCCCACCACGCTGACGCTCGACGACCTCGTCGACCTGTTCGGCCGGATCCCGGTCGGCGTCTCGCCGTCGACGAACCCCGGCCCGTTCACCGCCCGCTGGGCGGTGCGCGACACCGTGACCCTCTGGACGGTCCGTGGTGGGGTCCTGGACGCCACCCGCGACGAACGCACCGTGCTGACGCTGAGCGGTGGGGGCCTCCCGTCCGCCCGCACCACGACCCTGGACCGCTCCGTGTGGTCCGTCCCCGACTCCCGCGTCGAGCAGACAGCCACCTCGGTGGCGGCCGCGGACTCGCGGGCTGCCGAGCTGCTGCTCTGGAAGGCCTGGTTGCCGATCGCCCTCGGCGTCGCAGCCGCCGCCCAGGCGCTGCTCGCGCTCCGTGACCGCCGTCGTCGTCGGACGGCACCCGTGAACCCCACCCCCGAAACCGTCCCGACACGCGGCCCACCCGCCGGGGACCCTGCAAGGAGCAACGACTATGCCGTTCGGTAAGCCCGTTCGACCCCTGATCACCCTCGGCGCCCTCGGCGTCGTCACCGCCCTCGCACTGACCGGCTGCGCGAGCTCCGACGGTGCCTCCGACAGCTCCACCGACGCCGCGAAGGTCTCGCGCGTCACCATCACCCTGACGAACGACGGCTCGGACCAGTGCAAGGTCTCCGAGACGAAGGTCCCCGCCGGGCCGGTCACGTTCTCGGTGAAGAACGAGTCCTCGACCGCCATCACCGAGGTCGAGCTGCTGCAGGACCAGCGGATCCTGGGCGAGAAGGAGAACCTCGCACCCGGCCTCGACGCCGTGCAGTTCACCGCGACCCTGACCGGTGGGGAGTACCAGGTGTACTGCCCCGGAGCTGACACCGAGCTCACCGACTTCACGGTCACGGGCAAGGTCACCTCGACCGCGAACAGCAGCGCCGCCACCCTGCTCGACGAGGGTACGAAGGGCTACGCCGACTACGTCGACGGCCAGGTCACCGACATGGTCACCGCGGTCGAACTGCTGCAGAAGGACATCGACGCCGGCGACCTCGACGCCGCGAAGACCGACTACGCGAACGCCCGCCCGTTCTACGAGCACGTCGAGAGCGACGTCGACGGCTTCGTCAAGAAGGGCCACAAGGCGACCGACAACGCCGGCAACCTCGACTACCTGATCGACATGCGCGCCTCGAACCTCGACCCGGCCGTCGGCTGGAGCGGGTTCCACGCCGTCGAGAAGGACCTGTTCCAGGCGGGGGAGATCACCGCGTCGACCAAGAAGACGGCGGCCGACCTGACCGAGAACGTGCAGCTGCTCGCGAAGCTCGTCCCGACGCTCGACTACAAGCCCGAGGACCTGGCGAACGGCGCCGCCGGCCTGCTCGAGGAGGTCCAGTCGAACAAGGTCACCGGTGAGGAAGAGGCGTACAGCCACATCGACCTCGTCGACCTCGCCGCCAACGTCGAGGGTGCCCGTCAGGCCTTCGCGTACCTCAAGCCGGGCCTGACGAAGCTCGACCCGACCCTGACGAAGCAGATCGCGAAGCAGTTCGACGCGACGAACACGATGATGGACGGCTACCGCAACGCCGACGACCTCGGCGGCTTCGACACGTGGGACGCGGCGACCAAGAAGTCCGACGCGAACCGCATCTCGCAGCAGATCCAGGCGCTGCAGGACCCGCTGTCCCGCCTCGCCGAGAAGGTCGCCACCGCGTGACGCAGCCCGACGACGACCGCGCAGCCCGTACCGGGGTCTCCCGGCGCGGGCTGTTCGGCGCGGGACTCGCCGCGGCCGGAGCCGGGGCGGGCGCCGCGGTCGGCATCGGCGGCGCGACGGTCGCGACGGGGGTCAACCCGTTCACGGCGGCCGCCAACGGTGACGAGTCCATCGACCTGTCCCAGAGCCACCCGTTCTACGCGACCGCCGCACGGCAGCCGCAGGGCGGGGTGCAGACCGCCCCCCAGCGGTACTGCGTCTTCATGACCTTCGACCTGTCCACCAGCGTCGCGACCGACCTGCAGGTGCTCCTCGCCCGCTGGTCCGCGGCGATCGCGCAGCTGCAGGCGGGGAAGACCGTCGGCAGCGTCGAGCCCGCGCACGGTGACGGCGTCGGCGCGGACACCGGTGAGGCGCTCGACCTCGGCCCGGCGTCCCTGACGGTCACGGTGGGGTTCGGCCCCGGCGTGTTCGACGAGCGCTTCGGGTTGGCCGACAAGCGTCCGGCGGACCTCGCCGACGTGCCTCGGCTGCCGAGCGACAACCTGCAGGCCGGACTGACCGGCGGCGACCTGTCGTTGCAGGCCTGCGCCGACGACCCGCAGGTGGCGTACCACGCCGTCCGCGACCTGGCCCGGATGGCGCGGGGGACGGCGACCGTGCGGTGGACCGTGCTCGGCTTCGGTCGTGCGTCGGCCGGCCCGCACCAGACGACGCCGCGCAACCTGATGGGCTTCAAGGACGGCACCAGGAACATCACGACGGACGAGGACCACGACCGCTTCGTGTGGGTCGACGACCCGGGCGACGGTGCGGCGTGGATGACCGGCGGCACCTACCAGGTGGTGCGGAAGATCCGGATGAACATCGAGATCTGGGACGCCGACGTCGTCAGCGACCAGCAGCGCGTGTTCGGTCGGACCAAGATCGAGGGCGCACCATTGTCCGGTGGGACCGAGCACACGACGCCGGACTTCGCGGCGACCGACGGCGACGGTGCCACGAAGATCGACGTGACGTCCCACATCGCCCTGGCCGCCCACGAGGCGAACGGCGGGGTGAAGATCCTGCGTCGTCCGTACAACTACACCGACGGCCTCAACGAGTACGGCCAGCTCGACGCCGGGCTGCTGTTCCTGGCGTACATGAACGACCCGGAGCACTTCACCCGGCTGCAGCGGAAGCTCGGCGCCTCGGACCGGTTGAACGAGTACATCTCGCACATCGGTTCCGCGGTGTTCGCGATCCCGCCGGCACCGCGCAAGGGGTCGTACATCGGCGAGCAGCTGTTCCGCTGACCGTGTCCGGAGCGCGCTGACGCCGCTGGGGGAGAGGGCGCCCTCCGCCGTTTCCCTGGAGGCGGAGGGCACCCGCGCCGCGGGGTCTCGTCGAACGGAACCACCGCCGACCTGAGAGGCGACCCGGCGCGACGCGTCGCGATGCGACAGCCCCGAGAGTACCCCGCCGATCCCCGGATCCGCAGTGCGAGCGCTGCTATGGGACAGGGAGCGCGGCAGCGGATCCGCGCGCGGTGCGCGCCGGACGCGATCCGTGCCTCCCGGCGCGACGGAACGGGCCGCCTCACGGTGGTGAGACGGCCCGTTCGTGTCGGACTGGAGGCCCGGTGTCAGTCGGTCTGGACGCTCGCGTTGGTCCGTGCGCGCTTCCGGCGCACGGCGACGAGTGCGGTGATGCCCGCCAGCAGGAGCAGGCCCGCTGCGATCCCCGGCGCCGTCAGGTCCGCGCCCGTGTAGGCGAGGTCACCGCCGGCGTTCGTCGAGTCGGACGGGTCGCCCGCCAGGTCCGTGCCGGTGCCCGTGTCCGTTCCCGGAGCGTTGCCGGTGCCGTTGCCGGCACCCGGGGCGTCCCCGTTGCCCGCGCCCGGGTCAGCCGGGTCCGTGGGGTCGGTCGGGTCCGTGGGCTCGGTCGGGTCCGTCGGGTCGACGGCCGCGGCGAGCGGGATGGTCACGGCGAGCGTGATCGTCTGGCCGCCCGGCAGGGTGACGACGAGCGGCTCGTCCGTCGTCGCGGCGGCACGGGCAGCCGTCCGGACCGTCGCTGCGTCGGCCGACGACTCGACGGTCGGCACGGCGAAGGTCAGCGTCGCACGACCCTGCTCGTCGTTCGTGTCGACGATCGTCGGGTCGATCTCGGCGGTGGCGAGCTCGACGTCACCGGCGCTCACCGACACGGTGCCGGCTGCAGCGGGGTCGTCGCTGCTGAACACGAGCGACGACAGGTCGATGCTGATCTCGTCACCGGGCTGGAACCCGCCCTCGGGGGTCGGCGTGACCGTGGTGCCGACGGCACGCTGGTCGGACGGCGGGGTGACCGTCGGGTTGGCCAGGAAGTAGTCCACCTGCGCCTGCAGGTCGACCTGGCCCGAGTCGGCGATGTTCGCGCCGGTCGCGAAGGCGGCGAAGTTGTCGCCACCGGTCGACAGGAACGAGTTGACCGTCACCTTGAGGGTGTCGTCGAGGGCGATCGACTCGCCGTTCAAGGTCATGCCGGTGATGCGCTCGCCACGGCCCTTCGCGGGGTCGTAGGTGTACGCGAAGCCGTCCGAGACGCCGAGCTTGAGGAACGGACGCGGCAGGCCGTCCGGCTGCCACTGCTGCTCGAGGGCGTCCTTGATCTGCTGGCCGGTCATGTCCTCGGTGACCAGGGTGTTCGCGAACGGCTGGACGAGCGCGGCCTCCTTGTAGGTCACCGTGCCGTCCGGGTCGCCGGCGCCGCTCGACGCGTAGACCATGTCCGTGCGCAGCCCGCCGGGGTTCATGAAGGCGATCTGCGAGCCGTTGCGCTCGGTCGCGGAGCGCTGCACTTCGGCGATGGAGTTGCCCAGGACGGACTCGCCGCCGCGGTTCTCGGTCGTGCGGTCCGACTGCACAGCACGACGCAGGTCGCCGGTGATCTCGCCGAGCTTCTTGCTGCCCTCGACGTCGGCGACGGCCTTCGCAGCCGTCACGATGTCGGCCACCGCGTCCACCGAGGTGGAGTCAGCCGGCACGCGGGTCTCACCGTTGACCGACTTGACCTCGGACGTGATGCCGGTGAGCTGCTTGTCGGCGTCGACGGTGAGCTGCAGGTGCCCGAAGTTCACGCCGTAGGAACCGGTCTGGATCACCGGGCGGGTCGTACCGTCGGGACCCGCGATCTGGTGGTTGTAGGTCGCGTGGGTGTGTGCGGAGACGATCGCGGACACCTTCGACGAGACGCCCGAGGTGATCGTGCCGAACACGCCGGACCCGGTCGCGTCGGCGAGGGCGTTCGTGGGAGCACCCTCGTGCACCAGCAGGACGAGCACGTCGGCCTCGCCGTTGCTGTCGACACCGTCGGTGAGCTGGTCGGCGTACTTGTTGACCTGGCTGACGATCGGGGCCATCGCGAGGCCCTCGACACCGCCGGGGCTGACGAGCCCCGGGATGAGGTCCTCGGTGGTCGCGCCGATGAAGCCGACCTTCACGCCGCCCTTCTCCACGATGGAGTACGGCTCGAACGCGGGGTCGGTCGTGCCCTGCTTGACGATGTTCGCCGAGACGTAGGGCCAGTCGGCCCGGTCCTCGATGCGCCCGGTCAGGTCGTCCTGGCCCTTGTCGAGCTCGTGGTTGCCGATCGCGCTGACGTCGAGGTCCATGGCGTTGAGCGCATCGATCGTCGGGGCGTCCTGCTGGATCAGCGAGGTGAACGTCGAGGCACCGACGTTGTCGCCGACGCTGGCGAAGATCGTGTTCGGGTTGGCCTCGCGGTACGACTGCACGACACCGGCGAGCTTGGCGGCACCGGCAGCCTTGTCGACGGCGGTGCCCTCGGACTCGATGCGGCCGTGGAAGTCGTTGACGTCGATGATGTCGATCGTCGTGTCGCCCTCGGCGGCGACGGCGGTGGAGGGGACGGACAGTGCGACGAGCACACCCGCGGTGGCGAAGGCCGCGCCGCTGATGATGCGCCGTCGGCGGCGCGGAGAGGAGTGGAGTTTCATCGTCGGAGAACCTATGAGGACGCACAGCCGACCCGCCAGTGTCGGGTCGAAGTCGTCACACGACGTTCACATGAGCTGGGGTTCCTGTGCGATGAGGGGACGGAGCGTGCGGTGGGCGATGCGCAGCCCTTCGAGGACCTTCTCGTCCGTGCCGCCCCAGAGCGGGTCCTCGTGCTCGACCGACAGGGTGCCGTCGAACCCCGCTTCGTACAGGCGGTCGACGACGTGCGGCCAGTCCACGACGCCACGGCCCGGCACCCGGAAGCGCCACCAGCCCATGTCCCACGGGTCGTCACCCTTGTCGACCTTGCCGAAGAACCCGTACGCGTCGCGCTTCCGGGGGAAGAGCTCGAGGTCCTTCGCCTGCGCGTGCACGATGTGCTCGGCGAACGGCAGGATCGTCTCGACCGGGTCGATGCCGATCCAGGTCAGGTGCGACGGGTCCCAGTTCAGGCCGAAGCCGAGGCCGGTGACCCAACCCCAGAGCTCGGGGGAGTACGCCAGGTTGCCGGGGTAGCCGTCCGGGTGCCAGCCCTCCATCACGCAGTTCTCGATGATCAACCGCACGCCGCGCTCGCCGGCGTAGTCGACGAGCTCGGGGAGGACCCGGTTCCCTTCTGCCATGTTCTCCCGCACCGACCTGCTGTTGTCGCGGCCGATGAACGTGCCGACGTACGGCACGCCGAGCACCTGCGCGGCATCGATCGCGTGCTTGAGGTGGGTGCGGATCTCCTCGCGGCGGTCGAGGTCCTGGTGCAGGTTGTTCTCGTAGTACGCGAGCGCCGAGATCTCGAGGCCGGTGCGGTCGAGCAGGTCACGGGTCGTAGCGGCGTCCTCGTCGGTGAACGTCGCCACCGGCAGGTGCGCCGCCTCGAAGTCGCGGCCACCGGTGCCGGGCCACACGCCGACCTCGAGCCGCTCGTACCCTTGCTCGGCAGCGAAGGCCGCGATGCGGTCGAGCGACCACCCGGGCAGGCAGGCCGTCAGCATGCCGAGCTTCACCGGATCTCCCGCCACGTGGTCTCGGCCGCGCTGGTGATCACGGCGTCGATGATGTCGGCGGAACGTGCGCCGTCCGCGAAGGTCGGCAGGCCGTCGGGGGCCGCACCGGTGCGGACCGCCGTGTAGGTGTCGGCGACGAACGCGGCGAAGGCGTCGAGGTACCCCTGCGGGTGCCCGGACGGCACGAGCGCCAGACGCCGCTGGTCCGGGTACCCCTGCGACGGGTCGCGCACGACGATCTGCGCACCACGCTCGTTGCCGAACCACGCGGACTCGGGCTGTTCCTGGTCGAAGGCGGCGCTGCCCCGGGTGCCGTCGACCTCGAACCACAGGCGGTTCTTCCGGCCCGAGGCCACCTGCGAGATCACCACGTTGCCGATGCGGCCGGTGCCGGTGCGGAACGTCGCGACCGCGGTGTCCTCGGTGGTGACCTCGGCCCGTTCCGCAGCGTCGGCGACCGGGTCGGGGTCCGGGGAGCCGGAGAACGAGGGCCCCGACGCCGCGGGCCGGGTCGGGTAGACGATGTCGGTCGCCGCGGACACCGAGGTGAAGCGCTCGCCGGTGACGAACTCGACCAGGTCGCACCAGTGCGAGCCGATGTCGGCGAACGCGCGGGACAACCCGCTCGAGGTCGGGTCGACCCGCCAGCTCGAGGCGTCCTCGTCGAGCATCCAGTCCTGCAGGTAGTGGCCGTGCACGGCGAGGAGTCGACCGAGGTCGCCGTCGGCGATGCGCGCGCGGATCTCACGGATCATCGGGTGGTAGCGGTACACGAACGGCACCGTGGCGACGACACCGGCGTCCGCTGCCGCTGCGACGAGTTCGGCGGCCTGCGCCGGGTCGATCGCGAGGGGCTTCTCGCACACCACGTGGATGCCCGCGGCGATGACCGCCATCGCCTGCGGGTGGTGCTGGTCGTTCGGCGTGCAGATGTGCACGACGTCGGGGGCGTCCGCGATGACGTCGTCGAGCGAGGCGTACCCACGAGGCAGGTCGAGTTGCGCCGCGACCTGCTCGGAGCGCGATGCGTTCCGGCCGAGCACCCCGAGCACCTCGGCACCGGCGGCCCGGGCCGCGCGGGCGTGGACCCCCGCGATCATGCCGGTGCCGATCACGACGACGCGGAGGCGTCGTCCTTCGTACCCACTGCTCATGGTGCTCCCTCGCGCCGAACTGTCACCACCGTAGCGGCCCGGCCGTCCACCGGGGCCGATGAGTACGGTCGGAGGCATGTCGAGCCTCCAGACCAGCCTGCTCATCCTCGGAGCCAGCGGCGACCTGTCCAAGCGCCTGCTCCTGCCGGGTCTCGCGACCCTGCTCGAGGTCAAGGACGACTGGGACGTCCAGCTCATCGGGGCGGGTGTCGAGGACCTCTCCGACGCCGACTGGAAGGCGCAGGTGCGCGAGTCCTTCGAGAACGCGCAGGCGTCGAAGAACGAGGGCGACGAAGGGGCGGAGGGCGACTCGTCGCTGTCGGAGCGGCTGCAGGCCGTGATCGACGCGTCCTCGTACCGGAAGGCCGACGTCACGAGCGCCGACGACCTGCGCGCGCTGCTCGGAGCCTGCGACCACGACCCCGCGATCTACTTCGCGCTGCCACCGGCCGTGACCGAGAAGAGCTGCGAACAGCTCGCCCACCTCGACCTGCCGAAGCGCACCCGCCTCGCGCTCGAGAAGCCGTTCGGCACCGACGCGGCCAGCGCCGAGCACCTGAACGACCTGCTGCACTCGTTCATCCCCGAGGAGCGCATCCACCGGGTCGACCACTTCCTCGGCCGTTCGACGGTGCTCAACCTGATCGGACTGCGCTTCGCGAACCGCATCATCGAGCCCCTGCTGTCCTCGCAGCACGTCGAACGCGTCGACATCGTGTACGACGAGACCCTCGGGCTCGAGGGTCGCGCCCGCTACTACGACAGGGCCGGCGCCCTCACCGACATGATCCAGAGCCACCTGCTCCAGGTCATGGCCGTCGTGGCGATGGAGGCACCGGCGTCGATCGACGCCGACGACCTGCGGACCCAGAAGGAACTCGTGCTGCGCGCCGTGCGGCCGTGGGGCGGGGACGTCGTCGCCGCCGGCAAGCGCGCCCGGTACACCGCGGGCACGGTCGGCGACCGCAAGCTGCCGTCGTACGCCGACGAGGACGGGGTCGACCCGTCGCTCGGCACCGAGACCCTGGCCCAGCTGACCCTCGAGATCGCGAACTGGCGATGGGCCGGCGTCCCCTTCACGCTGCGTTCCGGCAAGGCGCTCGCGAAGCAGCGCCGCGAGATCGTCATCACGTTCAAGGACTCCCCGCAGGTGCCCGTCGGTCTGTCCGGCGCCGCCCAGCCGGACCGGCTCCGGATCTGGATCGCCCCGGACGAGATGCAGCTCGAGCTGAACGTCAACGGGCCCGGCGACCCGTACACGATCGACCGCACGAGTCTCGAGACGACGTTCAACCCCGGACGACTCAGCGCCTACGGCGAGGTCCTGGCCGGTGTGCTCGAGGGCGATGCGACGCTGTCGGTCCGCGGTGACAGTGCCGTGCAGGGCTGGAAGGTCGTCGGACCGTTCCTCGAGGCGTGGAAGGCCGGCACGACGCCGCTCGACGAGTACCCGGCCGGGTCGAGCGGTCCTGAGGACTGGGACAACATCGACGCCTGAGCCGGACGGCGGCGTAGCGTCGGACGACGTGACCACCATCGACGACGTCCTGCAGACCGTTCCCGAACCCGCCGGCGCCGACATCCGTGTCGAGCCCGTCCACTACGACCACGAGGGCACCGACCTGCTCGGCGTGCTCGCGAAGGACACGGCCGTTGCCGGTCCTCGCCCGGCCGTCCTGGTCGTGCACGACTGGCACGGCGTGAACGAGCACGTCGAAGCGCGCGTGACGATGCTCGCCCGCCTGGGCTACGTCGCCTTCGGTGCGGACATCTACGGTGCCGGCGTGCGGCCCGGTGACGACACCGCCGGCCAGGTCGCCGGGTCGTACTACCAGGACCTGCCGTTGCTCCGGGCACGTGCGACCGCCGGCCTCGAGCGGCTGCGACAGGACCCCGACGTCGATCCGGCCCGCATCGTCGTCATCGGCTACTGCTTCGGCGGCTCCACCGCGATCGAGCTCGCACGCACCGGCGCGGACCTGGTCGGAGCGGTGTCGTTCCACGGTGGCCTCATCACGCACGACCCCGCCGACGCCTCGGCGATCCGGGCGAAGCTGCTCGTGCTGACCGGGGGAGCGGACCCGGTCGTGCCCGACGACGCCGTGCACGCCTGGCAGGACGAGATGCGCACCGAGCCCGGCGTCGACTGGCAGGTCGTCACCTACGCCGGGGCCATGCACGCGTTCGCCGTGCCCGGGACCGACGCGCCCGACCACGGCGCCCAGTACCAGGAGCGCGCCGACCGCCGATCGTGGCAGGCGCTGCGGGTGTTCCTGGCCGAGGTCTTCGGCGAGGAGGCCGCGGCGCTGTGACGCCGGGGGTTCGGCAGTCGCCTCGCGACACGCCGGGTGGAGCGGTCGGGCGGCCTCGATTGGCGCCCGGGCCGGAGCTGTTGTAGAGTCTTCCACGGCCGCAAGGCCACGCGCTCGTAGCTCAATGGATAGAGCATCTGACTACGGATCAGAAGGTTGGGGGTTCGAGTCCCTTCGAGCGCACAGTGCCGGTTGAACGGCATGACACCGAACAGACGAAGGGCCCCGGCGGATTCCGCCGGGGCCCTTCGTCGTTGGTGGTTCGTGCGCGAGTCGTGTTTCACCGACGCTGACGCCCGAGCAGCGCGATCCCCAGCACGACCAGCGCCACGACGACGAGCCCGACGACGACGAGCAGGGGGAGCAGGTCGATCGACGCGGTGTCGTGGCACTCGACGGTTCCCACGGCACAGGATGCGAGGACGGTCGTCGTGGTCATGGTCCGAGTGAAGCACGACGACGAGGTCGGTGTTCGCGGCCCTCGGTGCGCACCCGCTGGTGGCGCTGCTGATCAGTCGGGCCGACTTCGTGAGCAGAAATGGTCGGGTTCGTCGGCGGGACCCGACCATTTCTGCTCACGAAGCGCGCGGCACTGCCACGATCCTGCGAGAAGCACGTCACGCATCGGAACCATCCCCGGGACGGACGGGAGGCCCGTGGCGGTCTCGCCACGGGCCTCCCGTCCGTCGTTCGCTCGCCCCCACCCCGTGGGGTTCCGAGATCTCGGAACCTCGCGGGCACGCGCAGTCCTGATCGGAACCTCGACGGAACGCACGCGGGGTGTCGTGGAACCTCGACGCGCAGCGCGCCGCGTGTCGTGGAACCGCGCGCAGCGTCAGACGGCCGCGCGCACCTCGGCCAGCGACGGGTAGTCGGTGTAGCCCTCGGCGCCCGCGCCGTAGAAGAGCTCGGGGCGGGGCTCGTTCAGCTCCGCGTCCTGCTCCCAGCGGTGGGCGAGGTCCGGGTTCGCGATGGCGGGACGGCCGACCGCGATCGCGTCGGCGATGTCCTGGTCGTGGACGACGGTGATCGCTTCCTCACGCGTCGTCATCGCGCTGAAGCCCGAGTTGACGATGAAGGGTGCGCCCGCGGTGCGGCGGACGTGCTGCACCAGGTCACCGGTCGGCTCGGCGTGCAGGACGTCGATGAAGGCGAGTCCGAGCGGCGCGAGGCCCTCGGCGATCGCGGTGTAGGTCGCGCGGACGTCGGCCGCGTCGTCCTCGATGACGCCCTGGATGCCGTGCTCGGGCGACAGGCGGATGCCGGTGCGGTCCGCGCCGACGGCCTCGGCGACGGCGGTCGTGACCTCGATCGCGAAACGGGCGCGGTTCTCGGGCGAACCGCCGTACTGGTCGGTGCGGGTGTTCGACACCGGGGACATGAACTCGTGCACCAGGTAGCCGTTGGCACCGTGGACCTCGACGCCGTCGAGTCCGGCGGCGATGGCGTTGCGGGCAGCCTGCGCGAAGCCCTGCACGGCGTCCTGCACCTCGGCGGTGGTCAGCTCGTGGGGGACGGGCATGTCGGCCTTGCCCGTCGCGGTGTGGGTCTGTCCGGGAGCGGCGATGGCGCTCGGGGCGACGATGCGCGGTGTCTGCGAGATGTCGGGGTGCGAGACACGGCCACCGTGCATGAGCTGCATCACGATGGTGCCGCCCTCGGCGTGCACGGCGTCGGCGACGCGGCGCCAGCCGGCGATCTGCTCGTCGGTCTCGATGCCGGGCTGCCCGGGGTAGGAGCGGCCTTCCTGCACGGGCCAGGTGCCCTCGGTGATGATCATGCCGAGGCCCGCACGCTGACGGTAGTGCTCGACGAGCAGGTCGTTCGGGATGCCGTGCTCACCGGCGCGGGTGCGTGTGAGCGGGGCCATGACGACGCGGTTCGACAGGCGCAGGGCGCCGAAGGAGGTGGGTTCGAAGAGCTTCACGAGGGAGTGGAACGTCGTGTTGCTCGGTGCAATTCCCGCCGTCAGTCGCGCGGGCAGACCAGGGTCGACGAACGGACCTGGCCCTCGGGGCGGATCACCTGGTGCAGGGAGAGGGGCTTGCCGCAGATCGGGCAGCCGCGGTCCACCGATCGGTCGTCGACCCCCTCGGGGTGTCCGGCGCCGATCTGCGACGGTCCCATCTTGTTGATGAGCGTCGTGTTCCACCGTTCGTACCACTTGCCGAAGCGCCCCACGGTGCATCCTTTCGTTCGTGCACGAACCATTATGGCACCATCGGCCCCGGGATCACACCTGGTCGACGCGCTCCAGCAGTTCCGTCAGGTCGTCCTTGAGTGCCTCGAGGCGTTCCAGCGGCCACCCGAGCCGGTCCGCGACCGCCAGGGGGACCGCTCGTGCGCGGTCGCGCAGTGCCCGACCCGCCGTGGTGAGCGAGACCTCGAGTTGCCGTTCGTCGGCGGCGCTGCGGGTCCGGCGGACGTAGCCGGAGGCCTCGAGCCGCTTGAGCAACGGGCTGAGGGTGGCCGAGTCGAGCCGCAGTTCGCCGGCGATCTCGCGCACCGACCGGGGGTCCTGCTCCCAGAGTGCGAGCATCACGAGGTACTGCGGATGCGTCAGGCCCAACGGCTCGAGCAGGTCGCGGTACAGCCCGATGACGCTCCGGCTCGTGGCCGCGAGGGCGAAGCAGAGCTGCCGGTCGAGCGCGAGCGGGTCGGGTGCGGAGGTCATGCGCCCACGATACCGTTCGCCCACGAAGTGTTCCGGGGTCCTCTCACGATGCCGCGCGGGCGCTTCCATGCGTGAGCAGGATCCGACAGAACACCAGTCGATCAACGCGTGTTCTGTCGCACCATGCGGACACATCAGGTGCGTGCGCATGTTCCGACGTTCCACGCGTCGATCAACGGGTGGTTCGTCGGAAGGTGCGGACGCATGCGTCCGGCCGCCGCGCGGGGTGGGCGCACGCACGGGAGGCCCGGGGCCGGTCTCGTGGACCGGCCCCGGGCCTCCAGGCTGGGTGCGTCGACTACGCGCGGTGCGCGGGCGGGTGCCCCGACTCGTGCGCGTTGGCGTCCGGCGCCACGGGGAGGGCGTGCGACCCCGTGTGGGTGTCCTCGTGACCGGGCTGACCGGGCTGGCCCGGCTGACCGGCGACCGGGTGCGACCGCTCGAGCTTCGCGCCCTCGACGTCGACGTCCGGCACGATCCGGTCGAGCCACTTCGGGAACCACCACGCGCTCTGGCCGAGCAGGTGCATCGCAGCCGGGATCAGCAGCATGCGGACGACGAACGCGTCGATGAGCACACCGAACGCCAGCCCGAAGCCGATCGGCTTGATGGTGGAGGAGTCCGAGAAGATGAAGCCCGCGAACACCGAGATCATGATGATCGCCGCTGCCGTGACCACCGCGCGACCGGCGTGCAGCCCGCGCTGGACCGCGACCTTCGCCGAGGCGCCGTGGGCGTAGGCCTCACGCATGCCGGACACCAGGAACAGCTGGTAGTCCATCGCCAGGCCGAACAGGATGCCGATCTCGATGATGGGCAGGAAGCTCAGGATCGGCGCCGGGTCGTGCACGCCGAACACGGAGCCGAGCCAGCCCCACTGGTAGATCGCGGTCAGGCCACCGAACGACGCCATCACGGACAGGATGAAGCCCGCCGTCGCCGTGATCGGGACCAGGAAGGATCGGAACACGATGATCAGGATGATGAGCGACAGGCCGACGACCACCACGAGGTAGAGCGGCAGGACGTTCGACAGCTTCTCGGACACGTCGATGTTGGCGGACGCGTTGCCCGCGACACCGAGCGTGACCGTGCCGTCGTCGGTCGTGACGGTCTGCTCGCGCAGGTCCTTGACCAGGTTCTCGGTGGAGATGCTGTCGGGACCGCCGCCGGGCTTCACCTGGAACGCGATGATGTCGCGGTCCGACGAGGTACCGATCGGCAGGACGGCCTTGACGTCGTCGTTCTTCGCCAGGGCCTCGCCGATGGTGACCTCGGTCGCGGTGACGTCGGACTTGCTGATCGACTCCGGCAGGGTCGCGACGACGAGCAGCGGGCCGTTCTGGCCGGCACCGAACTCCTCGTCGAGGGCCTTGTACGCCTTGTACTGGCTCGAGTCGACGGACTCGGACGCACCGGTCGGCAGGCCGAGGCGCATCTGCGTCGCGGGGAGTGCGATGACACCGAGCACGGCGACACCGGCGACGAGCGTGACGATCGCGCGCCAGGTCTTCATCGGCTTGTTCGGCACCCGGGTCGAGCCGGTGTTGCCGATCTTCGCGCGCTCCTTCTTCCGCAGGATCCGCATCCCGATCAGGGAGAGCAGCGCCGGGGTGAACGAGGTGGCGATGAGGATCGCGAAGAACACCGCGACCGCACCGACCGTGCCCATCAGCCCGAGGAACGGGATGCCGGTGATGTTCAGCGCGAGCAGCGCGACGATGACGGTCGCACCGGCGAACACCACGGCGTTGCCCGAGGTGCCGTTCGCGAGGCCGATGGACTCGTGCACCTGCATGCCCTGCTTCAGCTGGGTGCGGTGTCGGTTCAGGATGAAGAGCGAGTAGTCGATGCCGACCGCCAGGCCCAACATCACCCCCAGCACCGGCGTGACCGAGATGAACTCGACCAGGCCGGAGAACGACAGCGAGGCAAGTGACGCCACGCCGACGCCGAGCACGGCGCTGACGAGCGGGATCGCCGCGCCGATGACGGTGCGGAGCATCAGGAAGAGCACGAGCGCGGCGATGATGACGCCGACGATCTCGCCCGGGCCGAGGATCGACGGCACGCCCTGCGCGATGTCGTTCGACACGGAGACGTTCAGGCCGCTGATGTCGGCCGAGTCGGCGTCGTCCGCGATGGCGGTCTTCGTGTCGGCGGGGACCTCGTAGGTCGACTTCGTGAACTGGACCGTGCCGATGGCGGCGCTGCCGTTCGACGACACGAAGCGGACGTCCTTCGACAGGTCGAGGAGCTTCGAGCCCTGCTCCAGCTCGTCGGCGCTGTCGTCGAGCTTCTTCGTGTTCGCGTCGATCGTCTTCTGCGCGTCGGCGATCTGCTGCTCGCCGGCGTCGATCTGCGCCTGCTGTGCGTCGATCTGGGCCTGCGCCTGCTGGAGCTGCGCCGCTGCGGCCTGCGCCTGCGCTGCCGGGACCGCTGCGGAGCCGGCTGCCTGCGCCTGGGCCTTCTGCGCGTCCAGCTGCGCCTGCGCGTCGGCGATCTGCTGCTTGCCGGACGTCAGCTGCGCCTTCTGAGCGTCGAGCTGGTCCTGTCCGGTCTCGAGCTTCGCGCGGCCGTCGGTGATCTCCTTGCGGCCGTCGACGATCTTCTGGCGCTGCTCGTCGAGCTGGTCCTGGGTGTCGAACCCGCTCGTCGCGCCCTTGACGCCGTCGAGCTTCTCGACCTTGCTCAGGAAGTCCGCGACCTCCGACTTCTGTGCGTCGGTGAACGCCTTGCCGTTCTTCGTCTCGAAGACGATCGTGCCGTTGCCGCCGTTCGCGGACGGGAACTTGTCGGCGAGCTCGTCCTGCACCTGACTGGTCTTGGTGTTGGGGATCGAGATCGCCGACGAGATCGTGCCCGAGAACAGGCTGTAGGTGACGCCGGCGACGGCCATGATCACCACCCAGGTGATGATCACGAGCCAGTGGCGTCGTGCGGAGAACCGTCCGAGACGGTAGAGGAGACCGGCCATGCGGTTGCCCCGTTCCTTTCGTTGCAGGTGCTGTGTGGAGCGGGGTGCGCCGGTGGACCCCTGGGGAGGGAAGTGTCAGTCGGTGGGCATGTAGCCGCTGCGGACGCTGTGCACGAGTCGTGCGAGCAGGGCGTCCCAGTCGGCGACGGACTGCTCGTCGATCGCGGGGCCGGAGGTGGCCAGCCAGTGTTCCGCGATCACGACGATGCCGCTCATGAGCGACTCGACGAGCAGGGCGGCGTCGAGGGGATCCGCCGCCGGGTAGCGACGTGCGACCTCGTCGCGGAGTCGTTCGGTGACCCGTGAGAACGCCGTCTGGGTGAGGACCGCGGCCTTCGGGTCGTCCTTGCCCGGGTCGCCGAGGATCCGGTACATGCTCGAGATCGCGGCTGCCAGGTCGGCTCCGCGTGCGGCGGACTCGAGCTCGTCGAACATCGAGGCCCGGCTGCCGTCACCGATCGGCGTCCGCGCCATGTCGACCAGGAACCGGTCGATGATCACGGACAGTTCCTGCTCGCACACGGCCAGCAGGACCTCGTCGAGCGAGGCGAAGTGGTTGAAGACCGTGCGCCGGGCGATGTCGGCCCGGGCGGCCAGGTCGTCGACGCTGAAACCACGACCCCCGCGCTCGTCGACCAGGTCGCGAGCGGCCTGCAGGATCGCCGCACGGTGCTTCGCCTTGAGGGCGGCGCGGCGGTCGGTCGTGAGGGTCACGAATGAGAACACTAGGTGCATCGATGCACTCGGTGCAACGACTACGAGTGCATCCTCAGGTTCGTACCCCGCGGTGGAAACTCGGTTCTGAACAGATGTGCGCGTGGTTGACTGCACCCAGCACGACCGCCGGTGCGACCGGCGGCGCGACCGCCAGAACGACCGCCGTACGAAGGAGTACTCGATGCCCGTCCGCCTGTCCCCGGAGACCCTCGACGAGATCGCCGCGAGCGGTGTCGCCGTCCCGACCTACGACCGCAGCGGGATCACCGCCGGCATCGTGCACTTCGGCGTCGGCGGCTTCCACCGCGCGCACCAGGCGATGGTGATCGACCGGCTGCTCCAGCAGGGCGAGGCGCGCGAGTACGGCATCTGCGGCGTCGGTGTCCTCGAGCAGGACCGCCGGATGGCCACGGCGATGGCGGAGCAGGGCGGCCTCTACACGCTCGTCCTCAAGCACCCCGACGGCACCCGAGAGTCCCGTGTCGTCGGCAGCATCGTCGACTACCTGCTCGCCGTCGACGACCCGGACGCCGTCGTCGAGAAGATGGCGCACCCGGACACCAGGATCGTCAGCCTGACCATCACCGAGGGCGGCTACAACTTCGACCACGTCACCGGCCAGTTCGTCGCGGACGAGCCCGGCGTCGCGGCCGACCTGCGTGGCGACGGACCGCCCCGCACCGTGTTCGGCCTGGTCGTGGCAGCGCTGCAGCGGCGCCGGGAGCGCGGGCTGGAGCCGTTCACCGTGATGTCCTGCGACAACATCCAGGGCAACGGCCACGTCGCCCGCGACATGTTCACCGCCTACGCGCGCCTGCAGGACCCGGCGTTCGCCGACTGGATGGACGAGCACGTGTCGTTCCCGAACTCGATGGTCGACCGCATCACACCGGTCACCGCCGACGAGGACCGCGCCTGGGTCCGCGACGAGCTCGGCATCGAGGACGCCTGGCCCGTCGTCGCCGAACCGTTCTTCCAGTGGGTGCTCGAGGACGACCACCCTTCCGGACGTCCGCCGTACCAGGACGCCGACGTGCAGATCGTCGAGGACGTCGAGCCGTACGAGCTGATGAAGCTCCGGTTGCTCAACGCCTCGCACCAGGGCCTGTGCTACTTCGGGTACCTTTCCGGGTACCGCTACGCGCACGAGGCCACGCAGGACCCGGCGATCGCCACGTTCCTGCGCCGCTACATGGACGAAGAGGGCTCGCCGACCCTGCACCCCGTGCCCGGCATCGACCTCGAGGACTACAAGTCCACCCTCATCGAGCGCTTCCAGAACCCCGAGGTCCGCGACACCCTGGCCCGGCTCTGTGCCGAGTCGAGCGACCGGATCCCGAAGTGGCTGCTGCCGGTGGTCCGCGACAACCTCGCCGCCGGCCGGCCCGTCACACTGTCTGCCGGCATCGTCGCGTCGTGGGCGCGCTACGACGAGGGCACGGACGAGTCCGGCGAGCCGATCCAGATCGTCGACCGGCTGGCCGAACCGCTGCACCGCATCGCCCTCACCCAGCGCGACGACCGGCTCGCCTTCATCGCGAACCGGCAGGTCTTCGGCGACCTGATCGACGACGTACGGTTCGTCGCGGCGTACCGCGACGCCCTCGACGGGCTCATCGCCGACGGCGCCCACGCCACGGTCGAACGCTTGTCGCGTTCTTGACGCGAGTCGCGCCCTGCGCGTGACCGGACGGCGGACGGGAGGCCCGGTGCCAGCTGGCGCCGCGCCTCCCGTCCGGTGCCCGGTCGCGTCACGGGCTAGGGTCGCGTCGTGAACCGGACCGACCGCCTGTACGCGCTCGTCGAGGAGCTCCGCGCCGCGGCGCCCGCGCTGCGGAGCGCGCGACGACTCGCCGAGCGGTTCGGAGTCAGTGTGCGCACGGTCGAGCGGGACCTGCTGTCCCTGCAGCAAGCCGGGGTGCCGATCTGGGCCGAGCCGGGGCGGACCGGCGGGTACACGATCGACGCCCGTGCGACGCTCCCGCCGCTCGGGCTGACCGTCGACGAAGCGCTCGCGGTGGCGATCGGCCTCGGCACGCTCGGCTCCAGCCCGTTCCGAGACGCGGCGCGCAGCGCTGCCCGCAAGGTCACCGCGGTGCTCGCCGAGGACGACGCCCGACGGGCAGTGCGACTCGCGAGCCGCGTGCACCTGCTGGAGTCGGGGGAGCGCACGCCTGCTCCCACGGCGCTCGCTGGTGCGCTGACGGGCGGGCGCGTCGTCCGGATGCGGTACCGCGACGCAGCGGGCGCGGAGACCGACCGCGTGGTCGAAGCGCTCGGGTACATCGGGAAGGGCGAGGACTGGTACCTCGTCGCGTGGTGCCGGTTGCGCGATGGCGTCCGTGCCTTCCGCGGAGACCGGGTGCTGGCGGTCGAGGAGACCGACGAACAGGCCCCGCCCCGGGTGGTCCACCTCGACGAACTCGACATCCCGCACGGCGTCCTGCGCCCCGTGCTCGGAGACCTGCTCGGGGACTGAGGCGCCAGATCCGCCTGCTGTTCGCCGAAACACCGACAGGACGGTGTCGCGGTGGTCGCGCATGCTCGACGAGTCCGGTCACGGTGGCCGGCCAGGAGGGCTTCCCATGCAGTTCGCATCCGTCCGGATCATCACCGACGACCTCGACGGGATGGTGCGGTTCTACGAACGCGTCACCGGGACCGAGGCGCGGCGGCCCGCACCCGTCTTCGCCGAGATCGTGACCGGCGGCGCCGTGCTCGCCCTCGCGACCCCGGCGACCGTGGCGATGCTGGGACCGGCCGCGCCGGAGCCCCGCACGAACGGCGGCGTGTTCCTCGAGTTCGTGGTGGACGACGTCGACGCCGCGTTCGCGGGGCTGCGTGGTGCGCTCGAGGACGTGGTGGTGCCGCCGACGACGATGCCTTGGGGCAACCGGTCGGCGCTGTTCCGTGACCCGGACGGCAACCTCGTGAACCTCTTCAGCCGCCCCGCTTGACCGTGTATTCTGTCAGTCACTGACAGAATCGAGTGCACATGCAGCTCCACGTCGAGACCCACGGTCACGGCCCGGTCCGGGTCGGACTCGTGCACGGCATCCTCGGTTCGGCGCTGGTGTGGCGCGACCTCGTGTCCCACGCCGATCCGGACCGGTACACGTTCCTCGTGCCGGACCTGCGGGGTCACGGCGAGAGCGACCGCGCGGCGTCGTACGCACTCGCCGCGTTCGCTGACGACCTCGCCGAGACGCTGCCGCAAGGGCTCGACGCCGTCGTCGGACACTCGCTCGGCGGACGGGTGCTGTTCGACGCCGTCGACCGGTTGCGCCCGGCCCGTGCGGTGTACCTCGACCCCGGCTTCCACCTGCGGGCACCGGGGCGGAGCGTGCTCGGGCGGGCGTTCTGGGCGCTGCCCGGGCTGCAGCCGTTGCTCGTGCAGGCCTACGACCGCACCGATCCGCGGTGGGGGCCGGCGAACGTCGCCCGGGCCGAGGAGAGCCATCGGCACTGGGACCGCACGATGCTGCGCGACGTCCTGCGAGCGGTCGCGACGACACCGGTCGCTCCGGCGGCCCCGTTCGTGCCGTCGACGCTCGTGCTCACCGACGACGGTCGACACGTCGTGCCCGCGGCCGAGGTGCCGGTCTACGAGCGCCTCGGGTGGGACGTCGAACGGGTGCACGGCGTGCACCACGACCTCGCGATGGAGGACGCCGCGCGCACGATGCGGCTCCTCGACGACGTGCTCGGCGGGGCGCACGCATGAGCGTCACCACGGTGTTCGGCGGGGTGTCCAACGTCCTCGTCTCCGACGGCACGACCTCGCTGCTCGTGGACGGCTTCTTCAGTCGTCCCTCGTTCCCACGGCTGATGCTCGGCCGGCTCCGACCGGACGTCACCCGGATCGAGGACGTACTCGCACGGTTCGACGTCGACCACCTCGATGCCGTGCTCGTCTCGCACTCGCACGCCGACCACGCCCTCGACGCCCCCGTGGTCGCGGACCGGACCGGGTCCGAACTCGGCGGCTCGGCGTCCACCCGGATGATCGCCACCGGGTACGGGCTCGACCGCGTGCCCTTCCGGGAGCTCCACGACCGAGAGTCGTTCGCGGTGGGGGCCTTCACGGTCACGCCGCTGCACGCCCTGCACAGCGACGGCGATGCGGTGCCGGGCGAGATCACCGAGCCGGTCACCCTGCCGGCCCGGATGCGCGACTTCCGTACCGGCGGGTGCTCCTCGTTCCTGTTCGAGCACCCGGACGGATCGGTGCTGGTCCACCCGACAGCGAACTGCATCCCCGGAGCGTTCGCGGGGCTCCACGCCGACACCGTCTACCTGGGTGCGGGTGCCGCCGGTGCGAAGCCGACGGCCTGGATCGAGCAGTACTGGCGAGAGACCGTCGGCGCGCTGCACCCGAGCGTCGTCCGACCGGTGCACTGGGACGCGTTCTGGCGTCCGTTGACCCGTTCGCTCAGGCCGCTGCCGAAGAAGCTCGACCGCCTCGACGTCACGATGCGCGCGTTCACACGCCTGGCGGACGACGACGGTGTCGACCTCCGGCTGCCGGAGCTCTGGCAGCGCGAGACCGTCTCCGCGCGGTCGGCGTCGTGACCGGGGTCCGGGCGCAGAACCGCCGGGCGACGGAGCGTGCCGTCGAGGACGCCGCGGTCGCGCTGGTCGGCGCGCGCGGGTTCGACGTCGTCACCGGGGCCGAGATCGCGACCGCGGCCGGCATCACCGAGCGCACGTTCTTCCGGTACTGCGCTTCGAAGGTCGACGCGTTCCTGTTCGTCTCGCGCGACGTCCACGACGCCGTCACCGCCGCCGTGACCGCCCCGGTGCCGTTCGATGCGTTGACCGAGGTGATCGCCGAGGTGCTCGTGACGTTCGAACGCGACCGCCCCGACGACCTCGACCGCCTGGTCCGGGTGCGCGCGCTGCTCGTCGCCGATCCGGTGCTGCTGTCCGCGGTCCTCGAACGGGACGCCGCGCAGACGCTGGAGCTGCACCGTGCGTGGGGCGGCGCCGATCGGTTCGCGGTGCCGTTGGCCCTGCTCGCGCTGCGCGCCGCGTTCGACGAGTGGGCGGAGCACCGCGCGGGGGAGTCGCTCAGCGCGGCGTTCCGTCGGACCTGCGCCGCGCTGCGGAGGGCGGCGACTGGCGGCTGATCGCGCGTCATGCCGTGGACGCAGCCACCAGGCGGACGGGAGGCCCGTGGCGGGCGTGACCCGAGCCTCCCGTCCGCTCTGGACCGTGACGCGAGACGCGCCGGGCAAGCACGTTCCTCGTGTGGTGACGGTTCTGGTTCACGTTCCCCGTGGATCACGAACCAGAACCGTCAGTCGTCAGGAAGCACGTCGTCGTCCCACGGCACCGGCGTCGTCTCGCCCGTCTCCCAGTCGTGGCGCAGGATCCCGTAGCCGACCGACGCCACCGCCCGGCCGCCCTCGATCGGCCACCCCTCGCGGTAGTGCGCCTCCTTGACCCACCCGGCACGCACGAAGACCCGGCGCATCGCCGTGTTGTCCTCGCGGGTCTGGCCCTCGAAGCGGGTCACCGACGGCAGGGTGCCGAAGACGTGGTCGGTGACCGCGCGAAGCGTCGGGACGCCGAGTCCGCGGCCGCGGAACGCGCCGGCGATGCGCAGGTCGAAGAGCGGGACCGGGTCTTCCAGATCCTCCAGCCGGACGAACCCGATTCGGCCGTGCTCCGTGTGGTCGACCCAGTACGAGTCGTGCTCGTCGTCGCGGTAGGAGCCGGACGCCACGGCCTCGACGGCCTCCGCACGGGTCCACGACCGCCGCACGTGGAAGGGGAAGTCCTCGGTCGACAGGAAGTCGACGAGGGCATCGTGGTCGATCCCGATCGGGTCGAGCCGGGTCAGCCGGACGGAGCGGTCGGTCATCGCGCCACGCTAGCGGGGCTGCAGCGTGGTGGCCCAGCGTCCGATCGCGTCGTACGCCTGCTCCCGCACGTCGGGCGCGGACAGCACCACGTCGTGCACGGCTCCCGGCAGTCGGCGGACCGTCACCTCGTTGCCGAGTGACAGGGCTCGGTGGGCCACCGTGTCGACGTTCAGCGCGACGTCGGCGTGTGCCATGCCGGGGTCCCACCGGGGTTGCAACATGCTCTTGTCGCTGAGCATGACCAGGACGGGGACCTGGATGTCGAGCCCGTGCTCGACCGTCTCCTGCCCCGCGAAGACCGCCGCGAGCCAACCGGGGTGCAGGGGGAACCCGCGTTCCGGCCGCCACTGCTGGTCGTACGTCCACGAGCCCTCGCCCGCGGCCGACACGGTGCGCGTGTAGAAGCCGGGATCGACGGCGGGCATCGGGGCGAGGGGGTTCCGCTTGGCGCCGAGCTTGATGACGGGTGCGACGATCGCCCGGCCCACGGCGGTCGCCTGGAACTCGAGCCAGGGACTGTTCAGGACGATGCCGTCGACGAGTTCGGGGTGGCGCGCAGCCCACAGCGACAGCGTCAGCCCCCCGGTGGAGTGCCCCATCAGCACGAGCCGCCGCTCGCCGGGGCCGGGGTGCTCGGCCGAGACGGCGTCGAGCGCTGCGGCGATGTCCTCGTCGTACACCGCCAGGTCGTCGACGTTGCCCGGGGTCTGGTGGGGGCGGAGGCTCCGGCCGTACTTCCGCAGGTCCAGCGCGTGGAAGCGGGCCCCGAGCCGTTCGATCCGCTCCGCCAGCTCGGTCTGGAAGAAGTAGTCCGACCACCCGTGCACGTACAGCACGTCAGCGCCGTGCAGCGGCCCGCGCCCGTGCAGCAGCAGGTCCGTCGGGGTGTGCCGACGACGGACGAGGGTGGCGACGACCGGCCCCTCGGAGTCGGAGCCGAGCGGCAGTTCGAGTCGCTCGTAGGGCGCTCCGAGGACGTCCTCGTGCCACCGCTGGACGACCATGACCCCACCGTATCCGGCACCGCTGCGGGTGGTACCGGGGTACCACGGTCGCTCCGCGGAGATCGTCTGCGACGGCGATGTGGCGGACCCGGCCGTCTCCGTACCGTTGCCGCATGATCGAGATCCAGAACCTCTCCAAGCGCTACGGCGAGAAGGTCGCCGTCGACGACGTGTCCTTCACGGTGCGCCCCGGCGTCGTCACCGGCTTCCTCGGTCCGAACGGCGCGGGCAAGTCCACCACGATGCGCGCCGTCGTCGGACTCGACCGGCCGACCTCGGGCACCGCCCACGTCGACGGACGCCCCTACCGCGAGCTGCGCGACCCGCTGCGTCGCGTCGGCGCACTGCTCGAGGCCAAGGCGGTCCACAAGGGACGCAGCGCCTTCGACCACCTGTCGGCGCTCGCCGCGACGCACCGGATCCCGACGGCCCGGGTGCACGAGGTCATCGGCATGACCGGTCTCGAGAACGTCGCGAAGAAGCGCGTCGGCGGGTTCTCGCTCGGCATGGGGCAGCGGCTCGGGATCGCGGCGGCACTGCTCGGCGATCCGCAGACGCTGATCCTCGACGAGCCGGTCAACGGCCTCGACCCCGAGGGCGTCGTGTGGGTGCGTCGACTCGCCCGCAGCCTGGCCGCCGAGGGGCGTGCGGTGTTCATCTCGAGCCACCTGATGAGCGAGATGGCCCTGACCGCCGACCGCATCGTCGTGATGGGTCGCGGGAGGGTGCTCGCGGACATGGACATCGCGGACCTGGTCGCCGCCGCCACGGAGCGGTCGGTCACCGTGCGGACGCCGGAGCCCGAGCGGCTCCTCGACGCGATCGCCGGACCGGACGTCACCATCGGCTACGAGGGCGACGGGTCGCTGCAGGTCCGTGGCCTCGGCGCCGAGCAGATCGGCGAGGCGGCGGGTGCTGCGGGGATCGTCCTGCACCAGCTGGCCACCACCGAGGCGAGCCTGGAGCAGGCCTACCTCGAACTCACGCACGACCAGGTCGAGTACCGATCGGAGGTGGCCCGATGAGCGCGGTCACGAGCAACGCCGCGCCTCGGCACGAAGCGTCCGGCGTCCACTTCTCCGGCGTCCTGCGCTCGGAGTGGATCAAGCTCCGCTCGCTGCGGTCGACGGCGTGGAGCTTCCTGCTGGTGCTCGTCCTGCCGATCGGCATCGGTGTGCTCCTGGCGTCCTTCGCGGACACCGGCGGTCAGGGGCTCTCGGGTGACGCGGCTCGGAACGCCCTCGTCCTCTACAGCACGAGCGGCACGATGCTCTCGTCGCTGATCGTCGCGGTGATCGGCGCCCTCGTCGTCACCGGCGAGTACGGCACCGGCATGATCCGCTCCTCGTTCGCGGCGGTCCCACGGCGGTCGGTCGCGCTGGCGGCGAAGGCGATCGTCCTCGCCGTGGCCGTCTTCGTCACGAGTGCCGTGAGCGTCTGGGCCACCGCGTTCACCACCCTGCCCATCGCCGCGGGACGGAACGTCGAGGCGTCGCTGGACGCGAGTGTCGCGATGCCGCTGCTGGGTGCCTCCGTCTACCTGACGCTCATCGCGCTGCTGGCCTTCGTGGTCGGCGTCGTCCTGCGCTCCACAGCTGGCGCGATCGCCGGGGTCCTCGGCCTGATGCTGGTCGCTCCGGTCGTCGTGCAGCTGGTGCAGTCGTTCACCGGAGCGGACTGGCTCGGCACGCTGACGAACCTGCTGCCGCAGAACGCCGGGCAGCCGCTCATGCAGTTCGGCACCGAGGTGACGTCGGGGTGGCACGACGGCGTCCTAGCCTTGGGGGGATGGAGCGGATTCGCGGTACTGCTGGCCTGGGTGGTCGTCGCATCGGTGACGGCGCTCGCCCTGGTCGAGAAGCGGGACGCGTGACCCCTGCCGACCTCGCCCCCGGTGCCGTCCAGGACGGTGCCGGGGGCATCGCCCTGCCCGACGCACCCGGCCGGCTCCGGCGGTTCTGGGCGCGCCACCCGGTCATGACCGACGCGCTGCTCATGGTCTTCTGGGGTGCGATCGAGGTCGTCGTCGCGTTCCGGAGTGCGTGGCAGGTCGACGGGAGCCCCGCCGCGCGGGTCACGGTCGTCGTCCTCGTGGTCATCGCCGTCTCCGGCATCCCGCTCCGGCGCACGCACCCCGCGGTGACGGCGGTGCTCGGGCTCGCGTCCGTCGTCGCGATGACGTGGACGGAAGCGGGGTACTCGCCGGTGCTCTTCACCGTGTACGCCGCGACCGTGTGGTGGTCGCGTGCCGCCGGGTGGTGGACGGCCGCGGTCGCCGTCGTGCTGGCCGCGGGGGCGACGGCGCTGCGCGTCTTCGTGGTCGCGCCGGGGTCCGGAGGACTCGCGGACGTCCTGTACCCGCAGCCCACGACGTTCCTGCTGGCAGCGGTCCTGATCGGCGTCAACGTGTCGAACCGCCGTCGCTACACGCAGGCGCTCATCGACCGCGCGCACCAGCTGGCCCGGGAGCGCGACCAGCAGGCGCAGCTCGCCACCGCCGCGGAGCGGGCCCGGATCGCGCGGGAGATGCACGACATCGTGTCGCACTCGCTCACGGTGATGGTGCGGCTGGCCGAGGGCGCGGCGGCCGGGGCGTCCGCTGGTGCACCCGCCGGTTCGGCGGGGTCCGCTGCCGCTGCCATGCGCGGTGTCGCCGATGTCGGCCGTGGCGCGATGGGCGACATGCGCCGCATGCTCGGGGTGCTCGGAGGCGACGGCGAACCCGCGCTCGCGCCGCAACCGGGCATCCACGACGTCCCGCAGCTCGTCGACCGGTTCCGCGCGCTGGGCACCCCCGTCGCCCTCGAACTCGTCGGCGTCGTCCCCGACGACGACGCCCTGCAGCTCGCCGTGTACCGGGTCGTGCAGGAGGGCCTCACCAACACCGCCCGGCACGCGCAGCGCGTCCGATCGGTCGACGTCCGCGTGGCAGCGTCCGCCACCGAGGTCACCGTGGTCGTCACCGACGACGGACGGACGGGAGGCCCGACTCGGCCAGACAGGTCGGCCCACGCCCCAGCGGGGTCGGGTCGAGGGCTCATCGGGATCGACGAGCGCATCCGCGCGCTGGGTGGGCAGGTGCGCGCGGGCTTCCGCGACGGCACCGACGGTTGGCAGATCCGGGCGACGATCCCGGTCAGGACGGAGGACCGGTGATCCGCGTGGCGATCGTCGACGACCAGCAGCTCATCCGGACGGGGTTCCGACTGCTGCTCGAGGCACAGCCCGACATCGAGGTCGTCGGCGAGGCCGGCGACGGCGGTGCGGGTGTTCGGCTCGTGCGTGCCCTGCGTCCGGACGTCGTGCTGATGGACGTCCGGATGCCCCACGTCGACGGCGTCACGGCGACGGCCGCGATCGTCGAGCAGGTCCCCGAGACCCGGGTGCTCGTGCTGACCACCTTCGACCTGGACGAGTACGCGTTCGGTGGCCTGCGTGCCGGGGCGAGCGGGTTCCTGCTCAAGGACGTCAGCGCCGCGCAGCTCCTCGACGCCGTCCGGTCCGTGGCAGCGGGCGAGGCCGCGGTCTCACCGCGGGTGACGCAGCGGATGCTCGAGCTCTTCGGCTCCGTGCTGCCGGACGACCGGCCGGCGGGTCCGGACCCGCTGGAGCCCCTGACCCCGCGGGAGCGCGAGGTGCTGCTCGCGATGGCCCGCGGGTTGTCGAACCCCGAGATCGCCGCACACCTGGTGACGAGCGAGTCCACGGTCAAGACCCACGTCGGGCGGGTGCTCGGCAAACTGGGCCTGCGCGACCGGGTGCATGCGGTGATCTTCGCCTACGAGCACGGTCTCGTACCGCGGTCCTGACGGGCGCCGATCGCGCGGCGGCGCGCTCAGCTGCGGGGTGCGCGTGAGAAGAACAGGGTGATCGCGCCGAGGGCGATGGACGCGACGATCAGCACCCAGGCGAGCACGGGGATCAGCCCGTCCCACGGGGTGAACAGGAGCACGATGCCGATCACCAGCACGACGGCGGCGGCGATCAGCACGAGGCGGTGCGGTCTTGGCGGGTGGGTTCTGGTCACAGGTGCACCGTACGCGTCGGACTGCGGACGGGCGCAGTCGCGCGCCGCTAGCCTGGCGGCAGTGACACGTTCTCCCGCTCTGTGACGCAGAGCCCATCCAGCGACACCGATTCGCTCCTCGGACGAGGGGTGGTGATCTCGTGCGCCCGGAACGGGGACTCCCGACGGAGTTCCCCAGCACCCCGGTGCCCTGTCGAGACCACTCCAGAGAGACCGTTCGTCCATGTCATCGTCTTCTTCTTCATCTTCTTCTGCTCCCGCCGACCGCTCGGGGCTCCGCGCTTCGTGCGGTGACTGCTTCGCCCTCTGCTGCACCGCCTTCGGGTTCCAGCGGTCCAGCGACTTCCCGATCGACAAGGCCGCAGGGACCCCGTGCCGCAACCTGGCCGACGACTTCTCCTGCACGATCCACCAGGCCCTCCGTCCACGGGGCTTCACCGGATGCACCACCTTCGACTGCTTCGGGGCTGGCCAGTACGTCTCGCAGGTCCTGTTCGACGGCACGAGCTGGGTCGACGAGCCGGACTCGAAGCCCGAGATGTTCCGGGCCTTCGCCGTCGCCCGGCAGCTCCACGAGATGCTCTGGTACCTGGCCGAGGCGGTGTCCCGCTCGACGACTCTGGGGTCGGCGGAAGTGCCGACCGCGCTCCGGCACCGGGTCCAGCAGATCCTCGACGGCGAGCTGGCCGACGTCATCGCGGTGGACGTCGAGTCGCTCCGGTCCGAGGTCCGCTCCGTCCTGATCGACGTCAGCGCCGAGGCTCGAGGTGGGTACCCCGCCGCCGGCGACGCGGCCGGTGACCTGCACCCGTCGGCTGACCTGGCCGGCCGCGACCTGCGATCTCACTTCCTGGTCGGCGCCGATCTGCGCGGTGCGGTCCTGATCGCCGCGGACCTGCGGGGAGGCGACCTGTCGGGTGTCGACCTGCTCGGGGCGGACCTGCGCGACACCCGGCTCGGGGGAGCGGACCTGTCGAACGCGCTGTTCTTGACCCAACCCCAGGTGAACGCTGCCCAGGGCGATGCGTCCACGGTGCTGCCCGGCGACCTGGACCGCCCGTCACACTGGTCGCTCCGGTGATCCGGGTCAGGGCAGAACGATGACCTTGCCGGCGATCCTCCCGGCTGCGCCCTCGGCGTGCAGTGCGGGCAGCTCGGCGAGCGGGATGCGCCGCGTGACCTCGACCGTCAGGGCCCCGGCGTCCACCAGCGCGACGAGCTCCGTCAGGCGTTCGCGGTTCGGCAGGACGAACACGGTCGCTGCACGAACGCCTCGGGACTCGTCACCCGGCGTGGCCATGAACGCCGTCGTGCTCACGACGACTCCGCCGTCATGGACCGCTGCGACGTCCGCCGCGAACTGCTCGGGCTCGATCGGCGCCAGGTTGAGCAGGACGTCGACCTGACCGTCGAGGGCGTCGAGCAGGTCGGTGTCGGTGTGGTCGATGACCTGGTCGGCACCGGCCGTGCGCACGGCATCGGCACTGCGGGGGCTGGCGGTCGCGATGACGTGTGCTCCGGCGCGCTTGGCGAGCTGGACGGCGTACTTGCCGACGACCCCGCCGGCACCCACGACGAGCAGCCGCTGTCCGGCGGTGAGCCGGCCGTCGTCGAACAGGGCCTGCCAGGCGGTCAGCGCGACGGACGGCAGCGCGGCCGCGTCGGCCAGTGGGACGCTCGTCGGCGCTGCGACCACGGCGTCCGCCGGTGCGATGACGTACTCGGCTGCCCCGCCGTCGCGGTCCATCGGCAGGAACGCGATGACCGCGTCGCCCACGGTCAACCCGGTCACCCCCTCGCCGATCGCGTCGACCGTGCCGGAGACGTCGTAGCCGGGGACGTGCGGCAGCTGGATCGGGATCGGCAGGAAGCCGGCCCGCATGCCGTTGTACGCGGACGCCGCGACGCGCAGTCGCACCTGTCCTGCTGCCGGGGTCGGCTGCTCGACCTCGCCGTACTGGAGTACCTCGGGTCCGCCGACTTCGTGGAACTGCACTGCCTTCATGATGATGCCCTCTCGTAGTTGCTTCGAATTCGAAGCGCTTGTCGGAGACGCTAGCACTGCTTCGAACTCGAAGCAACAGGTAGGATGCTCGTATGAGCGACACCCCCACCGCACTGACCCCGACACAGCTCGGCGCCTACTTCGCGCTGACCGAGGTGAGTGCGCTCCTGCGCCCCGCGGTCGAGAAACAGCTCCGCGACGTCGGCGGCTTGAGTTACGTGCAGTTCCAGCTCTTGGCGCGGTTGGGGGATGCTCCGGAGGGGCACCTGCGCATGACGGACCTCGCCGACGGCGTCGTCTACAGCCGCAGCGGGCTGACCTACCAGGCGCAACTGCTCGAACAGCGCGGCCTCGTCACGAGGTCCCCGTCGCCGGACGACGAACGCAGCACCGTCGTCACGATCACCGACGCGGGGCGCGAGGTCCTCGCCGACGTGTTCCCCGGCCACATCGGCACCGTGCACGGACTCCTGTTCGCGCCGATCACGGACGGGGACGCGAGTGACCTCGCCCGGATCCTCGGGCGCATCAGCGAGCACCTCCGTGCGAACCCGCCACGGTCGAAGTCACGGCGTCCCGGCAAGGCGGCGACCGCATGAGCCTCGAGCGGCGCACCGCGCGGTGGATCATCGTCGGCTCGCTCGTCGTCGGGCTGGGGCTGACCGTCTACGCGACGTCCTACTGGCTGTTCCCGACGTCGTTCCAACTCCAGGAGCGGCTGCCCGACGGATCGATCAACCCGCGCGCATGGGCCGACCTGCTCGTCGCGTACGTCCTCGCGCTCGGCTGCTTCGCGGTCGCCGGATGGGTGGGCGCGCAGCGGCTCCGCACCCGCCGCCGCTGAGGCGTCAGCTGCGCGTGCGTGACCGTCGCCGCGACACGGTGGCGACGACGAGCGTGGCGACGCCGAGCGCGATCCCGATCAGACCGAGCAGGGAGCCGAACAGCATCAGGATGCCGCCGCCGATGTTCGCACCGCCCCCGGTGTCGTTCGCGAGCGACCACCCACCGATCCCGACCGACAGGAAGGCGCCCAACAGGAACACCGTGCACATCACGTGCAGGACCCTCGTGCTCTGGGAGGTCATGGCGACTCGCTTCCGTGCGTGGACCGGTACCGGATGGTAGCGCGACCTGCGAGGGTGGAGCGATGACCCTCGAGATGCTCTGGGAACGAGCCGATCCAGCCCAGGTGCTGCGGAGCCGCTTCGGGTTCACGGACGTCGACGCTGCCGAGGACTGGGTCATCCGGACACTCGATCGGTGGTGGAACGTGCACGTCGTCGCGTGCGAGCGCATCGTGATGAGTGACCACAACGCACTCGCCTGGGTGTCGACCGCCGAGGGACCGATGCTCCTGAAGTGGTCGATCGCGCCGGAGGGGTTCGAGCGCCTGGCGTTCGCGGCGGACCTCACGGCCTGGCTCGGCGAGCGCGGCCTGCCCGTTTCCGCCCCGGTGCCGACGCCCGACGGACGGGTGCAGGTCGAGGACGACGGAGTCTCGATGGGGCTCCAGCACGTCATCAGCGGAACCCTGCTGGACGTCCGTGAACCGGCACAGGTCCACGCGGCCGGTGCGACGCTGGCCCGCTTCCACGACGCCCTGCGCGACAGCCCCGATCGGGCGCGCGCGGCCGGTGTACGCCCGCCGCCGACCCCGCTCGTGCAGCAGGTCGAGGACTGGCTCGACGGTGCGACGACGCGCGTGCCGGACCGTGCCCGGGTGGCGCTGCGACGGTTGCTGACGGCCGCGCCGTCCGACGACCTGCCGGTCCAGATCGTGCACGGGGACTACCGGGCGGCGAACGTCCTGTGCGCTGACGCGGACGTCGTCGCCGTCATCGACTTCGAGGACCTGCGCCGCGACCACCGCATCGTCGAACTGGCGGGGTCGGCCGTCCTGCTCGGGACGCTCTTCCACGACTGGGGGCCGGTCCCCGAAACCGTCCATCGGCAGCTGCTCGACGGCTACCGCTCGGTGAGCGCGCTCACTGCCGACGAGCTCGCGTGGTGGGACGTCCTGGTGCTCTGGAACACGATGCTGTTCGTCCCGCCGGGGGACGACCCCACCGGGTGGGCCGCCGCAGCCGGGGCGCTCGCCGGTTAGCGGACGACGCGCTTCGCTGCCCGGGCGACGGCCACGATCGCCGCGACCCCGAGTGCGATCCCCGCGATGCCGACGACCATGCCGCCCATGTACATCAACCCCGCGGCGAAGTTCACGCCAGTGCCGTCCGGGGTGAGGATCGTCCAGACCGAACCACCGGCTGTGAGCAGGAAGCCCAGACCGAGGAAGACGATCGCGAGAGTGACGATCGAGCGGATGTGGTGCACGGTCCGAACCTACCGAACCCGCACCGGTGGCAGAGTGGCGTGATGGGGAGCATCCGGAACATCGCGGTCGGGCTGCCGGTCAAGGACGGCCACGTGCTGCTGTCCGAGTCGTTCGACGACGTGCGGGACCTCCGCTTCCACCGTGCAGTCGGCGGCGGCATCGAGTTCGGCGAGACCGCGGTCCAGGCGCTCCGCCGGGAGTTCCGCGAGGAGCTCGACGTCGCCCTCGACGAGGTCCGGCTGCTCGGTGTCCTCGAGAACCTGTTCGAGTACGAGGGGCAGCCCGGACACGAGTACGTCCACGTGTTCGCCGTCCGGTCGGCGGAGCTGGACGCGGTGCCGCTGGACGCTGAACTCGTGGTGCTGGACGAGGGCAGCCCGGTGCGCTGGGTACCCGTCGACACGGACGTCCCAGTGTTCCCGGACGGCGTGCTCGATCTGCTCGCGGGGCACAACCCGAACGGCTCCTCAACCAGCTGATGTCCCGATCTCGTCAGGCCCTCAGCGGCGCATCACGTGGCGGTCCGATCGGTGAGTGCAGGTGTGGCCCGGACCGCGTTCATGAACGATCGTTTCTGACCAATTGCGCCGGCTGGGACGGCGCCTGGCGTCGCCCTGCACCAGAACTCACCCGAAGCCGCCTGAAGCGATCGAAGATCACGTGGGCATAACCCTTGTCTGAGCATCCATTAAGACCGCTCTGGAACTACCCGATCTGACCAGGGCTTTTGCGTTCTACCCCCCTACGGGGGCCGGGTACGGACACTCAGCTTCCTCATATGCTGCGGACGCTGACAGCAACCCGTGCTGTCGATCACGTAGGGGGTTTCGTGCGCACACTGCTGCACGCTCCGCGCACGAGGAAGCGCAGCATCGCTGCTGCAACCCTCGGCGCGCTCGCACTTGTCGGATCACTACTCGTCGCCACACCGGCGCAGGCGCTCAACGACACCGGCACCGGTGGCGTGTTCGTGCCCGCGTCCGGCCGTGTCCTGGACACCAAGGTCGGTACCGGCGGGTTCAGCACGCCGATGGAGGCCGGCAAGTACCGGACCATCAAGATCGCCGGCGTCGCCGGGATCCCCGACGACGGCACCGTGGGTGCCGTGTCGTTGAACGCGACCGTCAGTGGCAACCCGTCGGCGGGCACGCTGTTCGGCCGGCCGGATGCGGACGCGTCACGCACGACGATGCTGATCTACAACGCCAACACCGGCGAGTACGTCTCCAACACCGCGATCGTCGCCGTGAGCGCCGCTGGCACCATCCAGGTGTCGACCGAGACGGCCGCACGGCTGATCCTCGACGTGCAGGGCTACTACACCGCGAACACCGACGGCACCGCCGCCGGCGGGTTTGTCCCCGTCGCGGGCAAGCGCATCGTCGACACCCGTTCCGGGCTCGGCGCCCCGAAGGCGCTCCTGGCACCGGGGAAGAGCGTCGACATTCAGGTCACCGGCGCCAACGGCGTCCCGGCCGGAGCGTCCGGCGCGGTCGTGAACCTCCTGCCGATCAACTCCACCGCTTCTGACGGCTACCTCACGCCGTACGCGACCGGAACCACCCGTCCGGACAACGCGTTGCACTACGCGCCGTCGGTGAACACCTCGATCCAGGCGCAGGTACGGCTGTCCTCGAGCGGGAAGATGACGATCTACAACGGCTCGTCGACCATCAACCTCGTCATCGACTTGCAGGGATACTTCACCGCTTCCGCCACCACTGGCGCGACTTTCACCCCCGGAGTCGGGCGGGCCTACGACTCCCGTGCGACGGGGAACACGATCCTCGCGAAGAACGAGACACGCGCGGTCCAGGTCGCGGGGAAGGCCGGGGTGCCCGTGATGGGCTCCGGCCTCACTGCGGTCGTCTTGACGCTGACCGCTGTACACGGCGGTAGCGATGGCCGCGCGTCTGTGTGGGCAAGTGGGACCACGCAGCCGGAGACGACGTCGATCAACTTCCAGGCCGGCGAGATCCGCACCAACACCGTCACTGTCGCCCTCGGCGCGAATGGCAAGATCAACCTCAACAACGTCGCCGACGCGACTGACTACATCATCGACGTTCAGGGCTGGTATGCAAATCCTCAGGCGCCAACCATCTCGTGCCCCGCGCCCTACTCGGCGGGCGCGGTGACGGTGACTATCCCGACGGCTCCCGTGCAGTGCACGGTCACCGTGCCGGCAGCAACCGAAACCGGAGCAGAGGTCGACGTCGATGTGGACGGCACGCCTGAAACTGCTACTGCACTGAGCGAAACGCAGGCCACGAAGGTATCCGTGGCATTGCCTGCAACTGGCGGAGTGCATCAGATCGACGCCACCATCGTAACCAACACGTACGAGTCCTATGGCAGCGCGAGCTTCCAGACTGAATTTGGTGGCAACTGGCCGGCTGAGACGCTCCAGTACTTCCCTGGAGACGGCTTGTTTGGTGACATGTCGGACACGCTCGCTGTCGTGCCGGTGAATGATCAGCTTCGCGACTACGTCCAGCGTCATTTCACCGTCTCGCTCGATGCGGACGGCGTCACGAATCCGGTCCTTGACTCGGGCTGGATCGCTACGGACTACCAGCTTGACCCCGCGAAGCTAATCGAGGGAAGCCGGTACTACTGGCGTGCAGAATTGTCCGGTCCGACCAGTACTTCTTCGACTACCCAGTATCTCGCTACGCCGGTTCGCTCGTTTGTAGCGGACGCGCAACCGGTCGCAGCCGAATGTGTGATCGCGCTAGACGCTGCTGCCCGAGCGAACAACGGAACTGTCACGAAATCTGACGTCGACAGCACTTGCGCCACCACGAGTACCATCGAAACCGGCGAAGAAGAGGTCGTTGACGCGGACGACGTGCGAGCGGACCCCAACCTGTCGAAGTCCCAGAAGATGGAGATCATGTCGGCTGCCAAGTCAAGTAAGGTCAAGTCCGAGAAGTGGCAACAGCACGATGATCAGATCGGATATTCCGAGTGGCAGTCTGGGAAGTTCTACTATAACGGTTCAAAGTCTTGGACCAACAAGTACAGGGGGTACGCCGGCTACCATGACTGCCACGTGTATGGCTCCGGGACCAACGGGGTAAGGTTGACTCCTATTAACTGCAAGGAGCACCGTGCAGGCGGGGGTAAGACCAAGTCCATCGAGGACTACCAAATTGACGCGACCGTGAAGGGCTGGCCTCTCACATACGTGAAGAACATGACGACGACCTGCGGACTTACGGGCAAGCTCACCAAGGAAGTGAATAAGCGATGACGCACTCATCATCCCCTGCGCCCATGGTGGACAACCAGCCAGTGCGTACTAGTACCCTCGCTATTGTTGCAATCATTCTCGCCATTGTCGTACCAGTCGCGGGCATCGTTGTTGGTATCATCGCTCGACGGCAAGTGATCCGAACAGGAGAACAAGGACGCGGGCTGAGCACTGCTGCAATCATCGTCGGCATTGCGCTTACGGTATTCGGCTTCCTTCCGCTACTCATCGTACTTCCGGACCTGGTGCAGATTTACGGCTAGTTCCTGCCCCCTATTTGATACCCAAGCCGGATGCCACCCTTTTCATGAGAAGGGTGGCATCCGGCTTGCGGGGAGTCCAGCCCGAACGCGATTGCATCACGTCACTCCGCGGAAGGGTGACCACATGGGTTCCTGGGGATCGTGCGCTCCTGCTGATCTCATCAACGGTCTCGGATCCTTACGGTTGCGAAACGTCTCGTCCGTAGCACCGCCGAGGCGTTCCGTCCCGCGGGATCCGGGGTGCGGGGTGCGGCGGTTCTCACAACCATGTCTCGCAAGCGTCTTCGGTGAAGGTGTCATTGACAGTTGCTTGCGAGACAAGGGTGGCGACGCAGATCGGGTCTGGCTCGCCTGTGCGTCCGGCAGGGGGACGCGGCTCGGCGCGAGGACCCCTCGTTGCCGCGGGCGTGCGCCGCGACGACCGACGTGTTGTCGATGGAGGTCCATCGGGAGCTCGTGTCTCACGTGCTGCACGCTCGTACTGAGATGACCGCCGGCGGCGAGACGCGCAGAGGCGGGCACTCTCGGAGCCGCCCGTCATCGTCCGGAGGGCCGAGATCGCCCCCACTGACGTCACGATCCCGTCACGACGGGCGCATTCCCAGCGGACACGGCGGTGTTCCGCGGCGAAGTCCCGGCGACCGCCCGAGATCGGCTGGGACGCTCCCGAACGACAGCACCAGATCGGTGCGGTGATGCACCACGGGGGATCCAGAGCGATGACGATGAGACGTGCAGGGGGAGCCGCGCTCGGCTTCGTGGGCGGCAGTGTGCTCGCCGGCTTGATGGTCGGGGTCGGCGTGACACCGATGATCGCGGTCGCCGGGGTGAGCACGACGTCGGCGATCGGGGTGTTCGAGTCGCTGCCGGAGCACATCGAGATCGGGGACCTGCCGCAGCGCAACCAGGTCTGGGCCTACCGCGGTGGCGAACCGGTGCACCTGGCGAACGTGTGGGCGCAGGACCGGCAAGAGCTGTCGTTCGACCAGATCAGCGACCAGCTCAAGCACGCCGCGGTCGACGGCGAGGACAAGCGGTTCTACGAGACCGGTGGTGTGGACGCGACGTCGATGGTCCGCTCCCTGGTGAGCGTCGCCGCGTCGCAGGGCGAGGGCGGTTCGGGTGGCTCGACGCTCACGATGCAGCTCGTCCGGAACATCAAGATCCAGCGGGCGAGCGAGCTGCCGACGCTCGAGGAGCAGAAGGCCGGCTACAAGGAGGCGACGAAGCGGTCGCCGCAGCGGAAGCTCGCCGAGATGAAGCTCGCGATCGGCCTGGCGAAGAAGTACACCAAGGAGCAGATCCTGACGGCGTACCTGAACATCGCCTACTTCGGCGACCAGACCTACGGCGTGCAGTCAGCCGCGCAGCACTACTACGGCAAGTCCGCCACCGACCTGACCCCGGCCGAGGCGGCATCGCTCATCGCGATCGTGCAGTGGCCGGAGCGCCGCGACCTGTCCACGCCTGACCACTACCGCGACAACGCTGCACGGCGGAACGTGATCCTCCGCTCGATGCACGAGCAGGGGCACCTGACGACCGACGAGTACCGCACGGCACGGCTGTCGCGGCTGGCCGATTACGTGCGCATCACCGCGCCGCAGCAGGGGTGCGAGGCCGTCGAGACCGGGGCGGAGTTCTTCTGCGACTACGCCAAGCGCGTCGCCGAACGTCTGCCGCAGCTCGGCGCGACGAAGCAGCAGCGCGCCGATGCCTGGCGCACGGGTGGGTACCGCATCCAGACGACGCTGGACCTCGACCTGAACGCGAAGCAGAAGGAACTGCTCGACCGGTACGACCCGAAGACCGAGACCCGGCTGGCGCTGGGCGCGACGCTGAACACCGTCGAGGCGGGCACCGGCCGGGTGCTCACGATGGCGCAGAACACCGACTACGACCGGTCGGAGCAGGCGCCACCGACCGCGACGTCCCTGAACTACGCCGTCGACCAGGCCGACGGAGATTCGACGGGCTTCCAGACCGGCTCGACGTACAAGATGTTCACGCTGCTGGCGTGGCTCGAGGCCGGCCGCAGCCCGGACACGGTCGTGAACGGTACGCCGCACCCGCAGAGCACGTGGACGGCGTGCGGCGAGCAGACGACGGCCTTCTGGCAGCCGAAGAACGACTCGCCTGGCCAGAAGGGGCCGTACTCGGTCCGCTCGGCCACGGCCCAGTCCGTGAACGCCGCCTACCAGTCGATGGCGGCGCAGCTCGACCTGTGCGACATCCGCGACGTCGCGAAGCGCCTCGGTGTGCACCTGGCCGCCGGCGGCGAGCTGCCGTGGAACCCCGCGTCGCTGCTCGGCACCGAGAGCATCGCGCCGCTGACGATGGCGGCGGCGTACGCGGGTGTCGCGAACGGTGGTCGGTACTGCGCGCCGGTCGTCATCGACCAGGTCACCGCACCGGACGGCACGGAGCTCGGCGGGCAGCCGCGCACCTGCTCGCAGGCCGTCTCGCCGCAGACCGCGGCGACGGCCTTCGAGGTCATGCAGGGCGCGTTCCGGGGCGGCACGGCGAGTGGCGGCCAGACCCCGGACGGCACCACGCTGTTCGGCAAGACCGGAACGGCCGACGCCGCCGACCAGGTGTGGTTGGTCGGCGGGAGCTCGCGTGCTGTGACCGCGTACTGGCAGGGCAACACCGACGGCGGGAAGCACAACCTGCGGTACTACTCGAACGGTCAGGGCGGCACCTACGCGGGGTCCCGCGCAGCGGTCTGGCGCGATGCGCAGACCGCGGTGAACGCCGTCTTGCCGGTGGGCTGACGACACCAGGCGGGGCACGTGCACGAGAACGCACCACGGACAGACGGGAGGCCCGTTGCCAGCTGGCAACGGGCCTCCCGTCTGATCGTCGGTTGCGTTTTAGGACAGCTTCTTGCTGTCCTCGAGCCAGCCCGCGAGCTCCGTCATGTAGCCGGCCTGCGAGGCGTAGTCGAGCGCCGGGAAGGTGAAGCTGTGCACCTGGCCGGCCTCGAGCGCCGCGTTGTCAGCGAAGGTCGGCTGCTTCTCGAGGTCCGCGACCTGGTAGCCCTGCTGCGACAGCAGCAGGACGTCGGCCTTGATCTGGCCCGCGTTCTCCCACGAGTAGATGCCCCAGTAGAAGCCCTTCGGCTTCGGGTTCACGAAGTCGACACCGAACGACGAGTACATCTGCAGCAGTGGCTCGTCGGTCGGGCGGGTGACGTAGGCGCCGTCACCGTCGGCGTACATGGAGACGACCGACAGGTCCTGCTCCTTCGCGACCTTCTCGAGCTCGTCACCGGCGGTGTCGAAGCGCTTCTCGGCGGCCTCGATCGTCGACTCCTTCGCGCCGAGGGACTCGCTCAGGTCGGCGATCTTCTCGATGACGTCCTCGCCCTTGCCGCCCCACTTGACCTGGACGACCGGCGCGATGGCCTCGATCTGCTTCTCCTGCTCGTTGTCCTTGAAGCCGTAGCCGGGCTGCGTGTCGTCGAGCGTGCCCTTCTCGTCGGTCGGGTAGACCGAGGTCACGACGAGGTCGGGCTTCAGCGCTGCGAGCTTCTCGAGGTCGACGTCGCCGTACCCGGTACCGAGCTGGGTGATGCCGTCGGTGTCCAGGTCATCGAAGCGGGCGTCCTTCGCCATGGTCAGCTGGCCGAAGGTGCCGACCGGCTTCAGGCCGTACTCGATGAACGAGATCGCGATGTCGTTCAGCACGACGACGCGCTTCGGCGTGTGGTCGACCTTGACGGTCGTGCCGGTGGCGTCCTCGTAGGACCAGGCCTTCGACGCCGCGGTGTCACCGTCGGAGTCGTTCGAGTCGGTGCTCGAGCAGCCGGCGAGGAGAAGGGCCGAGACGGCCACGGTGGTCAGGAGAGTGGCTCGGAGGGAGCCGCGTCGGGAGAGCTTCACGTTAGGAGAGGCTAACCTAAGTCTGCCGCCGTCGCCAGCGCGATGTCGCGTTCGCGGTGCAGCGACGTGTCGTGCTCGTCGGCCTCGGGCACGATCATCGGGGCGCCGGTCACGGGGTCCGGGAACACGCGCGCGTGCAGCCCGAAGGCGTGCTCGAGCAACGCGGGGGTCAGTACCTCGTGCGGTGCGCCGTCGGCAGCGACCCCGCCGTCGTGCAGCACGACGAGCCGGTCGGAGAACCGGGCCGCGAGCGACAGGTCGTGCAGGACCATCACGATGGTGGAACCCTGCTCGCGGTTGAGCCGGCGCACCAGGCGCAGGACCTCGAGCTGGTGCGCGAGGTCCAGGTAGGTCGTCGGTTCGTCGAGCAGCAACGTGTCGGCCTGCTGCGCCACCACCAGGGCGATCCATGCACGCTGTCGCTGGCCACCCGACAGGCTCGCGACGTCGCGGTGTGCGACGTCGGTCAGGCCGGTCGCCGCGATGGCCTGCTCCGCGACGTCGGCGTCGTCCGCGGTCCACGGCTTCGCCCACGACTGGTGCGGGTTGCGGCCGCGCATCACCAGGTCGAGCACGCTCGTGCCGGCGGGGGCGACGGGCGACTGCGGCAGGATCGCGAGCTTCCGCGCGACCTGGCGGTTCGGTTCCTTGCGGATCGGGGAACCGTCGAGCAGGACCTCGCCGGACTGCGGCTTCAGCACCCGCCCGAAGGCCTTGAGCAGGGTCGACTTGCCGCAGCCGTTCGCGCCGAGGAACGTCGTCACGGTGCCGCGCTCGATGCGCAGGTCGAGATCGGTCAGCACGGGGTGCCGGTCGTAGCCGACGGACAGGCCGCGGGCTTCGAGGACCGGGGTGGACGGGGGTGTCGACGGGGGAGTCATCGGGACATCTCCTTGCGGTGACGGATGAGGAGCCAGATCAGGTACGGGGCACCGATCACGGTCGTGATGATGCCGACGGGCACCTGCCACGGGAACGCCGATCGGGACAGCAGGTCCGCGGCGAGGACGAGCGCTGCGCCGAGCAGACCGGCGAGCAGCAGGGGCGGACGGTTCGTGCCGGCCAGCCGGAGTCCGACCTGCGGTACCACGAACGCGACGAAACCGACCGGTCCCGCAGCGGCGACGGCGGCGGCGGTGAGCACGACGGCCAGGGCGATCACGAGCAGGCGGTGCCGCTGGACGGCGAGCCCCACCCCGGTCGCGACCTCGTCACCGAGCTGTCCGATGCCGAGCGCCGCACTCGTCGCCAGGGCGATCGGCACCGCGACCGCGGCGACGATCAGCAGCGGCCAGACGCTCGACCACGAGGTGCTCGACAGGCTGCCGACGAGCCATTGCGACGCCGCGGTCGCGATGGTGATCTTGGCGCGGACGAGCAGGTAGCTCGTCACGGCGTCGAGGGTCGCGCTCACGCCGATGCCGACCAGGATGAGCCGGTAGCTCTGCACCCCGCCGCGCCAGCCGAGCCCGTACACGACGGCGGCGGCGACGAGCGCACCGATCGTCGCGGCCACCGGGATCCCGCCGCTGAGCACGATCGAGGACACCGAGTACGTGCCCCCGCCGAGCACGATGGCCGCCACGGCGCCGACGCTCGCGCCCGACGTCACGCCGATGATGTCCGGGGTGCCCAGGGGGTTCCGCGTGAAGGTCTGGGTCAGTGCGCCGGCGATGCCGAGGGTCAGCCCGACGAGCGCTCCGGTGAGGACACGGGGCAGTCGGAGCGTGGTGATGATGAAGCCGTCCGGGCCGGTCTCGAGCCCGACCAGGGAGCGGAGCACGATGCCCGGGGCAATCCAGGTCGAGCCGATCGCGACACCGAGGACGACGAGCACCAGGACCAGACCGAGCGAGGCGGCCGTGTACCAGAACACCCGCGGGCGCCAGGCGAGGCCGATCGGACCGATGCGGACCCCGGTCCGGCCGGGCGCACGGACCGCTGCGCCCGTCACAGGGACACCAGCGATCGGCGACGGGCGACGGCGACGAAGACGGGGCCGCCGATGACGGCCAGGACGATGCCGACCTCGACCTCCGAGAACCCGCCGATCAGGCGTCCGACGACGTCGGCGAGCAGCACGAGCGCCGCTCCGACGAGCCCGGAGACCGGCAGCGTCCACCGGTGCCCGGTGCCGACGAGGGCCCGGGCGACGTGCGGCACCGTCAGGCCGACGAACCCGATCGGCCCGGCGGCGGCGGTCGCTCCGGCTGCGAGCAACGTGATGGCCCCGAGCCCGACGAGCCGCGCGACGAGCACGTTCTCGCCCAGGCCCTTGGCCAGGTCCGAGCCGAGCCCGAGCGCGTCGAGGGCCCGGACGTTCAGGATCGCGAGCACCAGCCCGGCGACCAGGAACGGCCACACCGCGCCGAGGATGTCGAGCTGCCGTGCGGCGAGGGAGCCGACGACCCACAGCCGGTACGCGTCGAGCGAGTCCTGGTCGGTCAGGACGACGAACGAGGTCAGCGCGCCCAGCAGGGCCGAGACGGCGGCACCCGCGAGGGCGAGGGGGACCGGGCTGGCCGTCCCGCTGCCCGCGATGGTCACCGAGAACACCACGACGCTCGCGACCAGCGCGCCGCCGAGTGCGAACCAGACCGTCGCGCCGGTGCTCGTGACCCCGAACACGTAGACGCCGAGGACGACGGCGAGCCCGGCGCCCGACGAGACCCCGAACAGTCCGGGGTCGGCGAGCGGGTTGCGCGTGTGCCCCTGCATCAGGAGCCCCGCGATCCCCAGGGCCGCACCGACCGCGGCACCGATGAGCGTGCGCGGGACCCGGGAGCCCCAGACGATCGCCTCATCGGTGGTCGACCCGGTCCGGAACAGGCCGTCGAGCACCCGGTCGACGCCGATCCGGTTGCTGCCGAGGAGCATGCTCGCGACCGCCACCAGGACCAGCACGACGACCAGTCCGGCGATCACCAGGACGCGGCGACGGACGGCGGTGCGGTGGACACCGAGGGCTGCTGACGCATCGGCGGTGCGGGCCTCCGAGACGGAAGCCAGGGCGGGGGAGGGGGCTGGCACGGAGAACATCTTAGGTTAGCCTTGCCTCATGGCGAAGACTCCGCGGCTCCTGCCCGAGAATCCCCGGCTCTTCCGTGCCCGGGTCCTGCGCACCGAGCGCACGACGCCGTCGATGCAGCGTGTCACCGTCACCGGCGACGACCTGCACGAGTTCCCGTTCCTCGGCTTCGACCACTGGTTCCGCTTGTTCACCGGGCGTCCGGACCAGGACGCGTTCCGGATGCCGGACCTCGACGGCAAGAAGTGGTGGCCGACGTTCCTGGCCATCCCCGAGGACGTCCGTCCGCACTGCGCGAACTACACCGTCGCCGCGTTCCGCCCGATGCCCGACGGCACCGCCGAGATGGACATCGACTTCGTCGTGCACACCGACGCTGACGGCGAGCCCGAGGGCCGTGCCGCGATCTGGGCCTGCGGCGCCCGCCCAGGCGACCAGCTGGCGATGCTCGACCAGGGCTGCATCTTCGACTGCCCGGACGACACCAGCGAGATCGTGATCGCGGCCGAGGAGACCGGCCTGCCCGGCGTGCTCGGCATCGCCGCATCGCTGCCCCGGAACGCCGTCGGACGCATCATCCAAGAGGTCCCCACCGCCGGCGACGTCCGCGAGATCGACGCACCGGCCGGGGTCGCGGTCACGTGGATCGTCCGCGACGAGGTCGACCACCACGCCGTCCCGGGCCGCGCCGCGCTCGCCGAACTGCAGCGGCACGTGCCCGTCGACGACCGCGGGTACGCCTTCGTGGTCGGCGAGTCGACCCTCGCCACCGAGGGCCGCCGGCACCTGCACCGTGCGGGTCTGCCGAAGGCGCGCATCACGTTCTCGGGCTTCTGGAAGCACGAGGCCAAGGAGTCCGTCTCCGCCTGAGCGGTGCCCGTTCCTTCCCATGGCGTGTGCGATGCCTGGTGCTTCCGGGCGTACCGTCACGAAACTTCTCGGCAAGTACGCCCGTTTCCGCCAGGTACGCCCGGAGCGCGACCAACACGACGGACGGGAGGCTCGTGGCGACATAGCCACGGGCCTCCCGTCCGCGCGTTCCGCTTGAGCGACGCGCCAGCGGCGCGCGACGCCAGCGCCGACCGAGCCTGCGAGGTCGGTCCGACGCGCTTGTCAGCCCTTGAGGCCGGAACCCGTCACGCCCTCCACGATCTGCCGCTGGAAGATCAGGTAGAGGATGATCAGCGGCAACGCCGCCAGGATCGCTCCGGCCTGGATGTCCGCGTAGCGCTGACCGAAGCTGCCCTGGACCGTGGCGAGCCCGACCGGGATCGTCATGAGGTCCGGGTTCGACAGCACGAACAGCGGCAGCAGCAGGTTGTTCCAGACACCGACGAACGTCAGGATCGTCACCGCGGCGATCACCGGACGCGACAGCGGCAGGATGACCGACCAGTAGATCTTCCAGATGTTGGCGCCGTCGATGCGTGCCGCTTCCTCCAGCTCCTTCGGGATCCCGTCGAAGAACTGCTTGAAGATGAACACCGCGATCACGGCCGGCACCTGCGGGAAGATGACCGACCAGTAGGTGTTCAGCAGGCCGACGGCGTTGAGCTCCTGGAAGATCGGGATGATCAGGACCTGCGTCGGGATCATGATGCCGAGGATGATGAGCAGGAACGCGATGTTCCGACCGCGGAACACCAGGCGGGACAGCGCGAACGCCGCCATCGAGGCGAACATGACCGTCAGGACGGCCGTGATCACGCTCGTGATGGCGCTGGCGAGGTACCAGTTCCAGATGTCGCCGGCCTGGAACAGCGCCGCGTAGGAGTGCAGCGTCGGGTTCCAGTTCGACAGGATCGAGTTCGCGCCGAGGGCGGCGACGCCGTTGTCGGACAGCGACGTCTTCAGGGCGAACAGGCTGGGGATGAGCCAGATGATCGCGAAGACGATCAGGATGATCCCGGCGACCAGGTTGAAGCCCTTGCCGGAGACGCCGATCTTGGCGGCGTTCGCGGGGGCGGCGGCCGAGACGCCGGTGCGGAGCTTGGCGCGGCCGGTGGTGATGCTCTCAGTGGCGGTCATGTCAGGCCCCGATCTCTCGCTTGGCGGCAGCGCGCTCGACGAGCTGCCGGATGACCGCGATCGCGACGATCACGATGAACAGGAGCACCGACGCTGCCGAGGCGGCACCGAGTCGGTTGTCGGTGAAGCCGACGCCCGTGATGAGCTGCAGCGAGACCTGGGTGGAGATGCCCGGTCCGCCGTTCGTCATCAGGTACACCTGGTCGAAGATCTTCAGGCTCGCGATGATCTGCAACAGGATGACCAGCGTCGTGGTGCGGCCGAGCAGCGGCAGCGTGATCGACTTGATCTGCTGCCAGTTCGACGCGCCGTCGACGGCGGCCGCTTCGTACAGTTCGCGCGGGATCTCCTGCAGACCGGCCAGGTAGAGCACGAAGTTGAAGCCGAGGGTCCACCAGACGGTGGCGATCGCGACACCGATCATCGCGGTGTTGGGGCTGGACAGCATGCCGGAGCCCGGGGTGAGGCCGATGGCCGACTGCATGCTCGCCCACAGGCCGGTCGCCGGCGTGAAGATGAACACCCAGATGAGCGAGATCGTCGCCGACGGCAGGATGAAGGGCAGGAAGAACGCCAGTCGGAAGAACCACTGGCCGCGGTTCATCCGGTTCGTCAGCACGGCGAAGACGAACGCCAGGATGACGAGCGGCGGCGTCGTGTACAGCGTGAACTGCAGCGTGTGCCAGAGCGACGACCAGAAGTCGGAGCGTCCGAGCATCTCGGCGTAGTTCGCGAACCCGGCGAAGCTGCCGAGGCCCGTGCGGACGGTCGAGGTGTTGAAGAAGCTCGAGACGATCATCCAGACCGTCGGGCCGAGCAGGAAGGCCGCGTAGAACAGGCCGAACGGGGCGAGGAAGAGCCAGCCGCTGCGGCCCTGGCCACGGGTGAGGCTGGTGCCGTAGGTGCGGTTCCGGCGCGGACGCGACGCGGTGGCCGCGTCCGTGGGCCGGTCGAGGACAGGTGCTGTGGTCACGTCATCGTGCCTTTCGCGCGGTGTTCACGGCGATCGCGTGGGTCGTGTGCCCGGAGCGTACGAGCCGGGCGGTCGTGTGCCCGGTCACAGCGGGCTCGGGGTGTTCAGGTAGGTCGCGAGCTGCGACTTGATGGCACTGAGCGCCTGTGCGGGCGACGAGCTGCCCTGCTGCACGAGTGCCAGCTGGGCGCCGACGGTGCCCTCGAAGGTCGAGCCGGAGCCGCCGTACCAGGCGGGGTCGTCGAACACGGCGGTCTCGGCTGCGGCCGCGTAGTTCGACTGGGGCTTGAGCTCCTTGTAGGCGCTGCTGTCGAAGGTCGGGATGTAGGCGGGGACGTGCCCACCCTCGGCCCAGGTCAGGCTCTGCTCGAGCATCTGCTTGATGAAGAGCATGTGCTGCTTGCGCTGCTCCGGCGTGCGGTCCTTCTTCGGCAGCACGAAGGTGTGCGAGTCCGCCTGCGTCGCGGGCTTGTCGTAGAGCTGCGGGATCGGGGCCATGCCGAACTTCAGTCCCTTGATGGACTGCGCCGTGCTGATCTCCCACTCGCCCTGCATGAAGAAGCCGGCCTTGCCGTCGAACATCAGGGACTGTGCCGTGGCGTAGTCGAGCGCCTTGTTCATCCAACCCTGCTTGACCCACTTCTGGGTGCGGCTGGTGACCTCGTTGTAGGCGTCCTCGTTGACGGTGAGCTTCGCGCCGCCGTCGCTGATGAACGGGGTCGCGTCGTTGATCTGGTTGTACATCGTCCAGAAGAAGCGCCACGGCGTGGCGGTCTCCGGCACGACGTTGGCGACGTTGAGCGCGGTGCCGCCGGTGACCTTCGCGACCGCGGCGAGGGCGCTCTCGAACGTGTCCATGCCGGACAGGTCCTTGAGGTTGCCGTCGCTGTCGAGCAGGCCCGCCTTCTTGCACACGTCAACGTTGTAGAAGAGCACGAAGGGGTGGGTGTCGAGCGGGATGGCGATGTTGTTGCCGTCGGTCTTCTGCGCCGTCCAGGCCTTCTGGTTGAAGTCGGCGGCGCTGAGGCCGACGCTCGCCAGGTCCTCGGACGTGATCGGGTCGAGCAGGTCGCCGTCCCACAGTGGCTTCGCGCGGGTCAGGTGGGCGACCGCGACGTCCGGCGGCTTGTTCCCGACGGTGGCCAGTGTCAGCTTCGAGTAGTACGGGTTGCCCCACGCGAACGTGGTGGCCTGCAATGAGCTCGATCCGCCGTGCTGCTTTGCGTAGCCGTCCTCCATCGCCTGCATGCGGAGGCCGTCACCGCCGCCGAAGAGGTTCCAGAAGACGAGCGTCTCGGGGTTGAGTGCACTGCCGGCCAGGCCGGCTGCGATCGGGCTCGAGCACGCGGCGAGCGGCAGCACCGTTGCGGCGGCCGCTCCTGCGGCGAGGAAGCCGCGGCGCGAGAGGCGCGACGCGGGTGTTGCTGGGCGGTTCGGCATGGCATCACTCCATCGGGATGGGCCGGGCTCGGGAGCAGGGTCGGTGCTCCCGCCGGAGCATCGCTGCTCCGTTCGCGGAACACTGCTGCTCCGCGCACGAGAGCCGTGGGTCGGTGCTCCGTGAGCGCTCACATTAGCGCTCGCGAAGATCATCCGCCACCCCTTTCGCGTCGCCGTGGAACCCGGTAGCGTTTCGGTCAGGTGAGCGCTCACTTTCGTGACGGTCCGCTTCGCTACCCCTGGCGCCGGACCGAGCACGCGCACCGCACGACCCGCAGTACCCGCTCTCGCACGATCGAAGGAGATCCATGCCCCGCACACACCTCGTCCTCGACGCCGCGTTCACCGTGGGGCCGGTGCGACGTCGCCTGTTCGGCGGGTTCGTCGAGCACCTCGGCCGCCACGTCTACGACGGCATCCACGAGCCCGCGCACGAGACCGCCGACGAGCACGGCTTCCGGAAGGACGTCGTCGAGCTCGTCAAGGAACTCGGCGTCTCCGCCATCCGCTACCCCGGCGGCAACTTCGTCTCCGGCTACAAGTGGGAGGACGGCGTCGGCCCCGTCGAGCAGCGCCCGAAGCGCCTCGACCTGGCCTGGCACTCGACCGAGACCAACGAGGTCGGCCTGCACGAGTTCCAGCACTGGCTCGACCAGGTCGGTTCGGAGCTCATGCTCGCCGTGAACCTCGGCACGCGCGGCACCGCCGAGGCGATCGAGCTGCTCGAGTACGCGAACATCAACGCCGGCACCGCACTGTCCGAGTACCGCAAGTCCAACGGCCGCCAGGAGCCCTTCGCCATCAAGATGTGGTGCCTCGGCAACGAGATGGACGGCCCGTGGCAGCTCGGCCACAAGAACGCCGAGGACTACGGCAAGCTCGCCGCCATGACCGCGAAGGCCATGCGCCAGATCCAGCCCGACCTCGAGCTGGTCGCCTGCGGTTCGTCCGGAGCGTCGATGCCGACGTTCGGCGAGTGGGAGCGCACCGTCCTCGAGCACACCTACGACGACGTGGACTACATCTCCGCGCACGCCTACTACGAAGAGGACAACGACCTGCCGTCGTTCCTCGCCGCCGGCGTCAACATGGACCACTTCATCAAGACGGTCACCACCGCTGCCGACCACGTGCAGGCGCAGAAGAAGTCCGACAAGCGCATCGACATCTCGTTCGACGAGTGGAACGTCTGGTCGATCACGAAGTGGCACGAGCAGGCCGCCGAGTTCACGCTCGACGAGTGGCCCGTCGCCCCGCGTCTGCTCGAGGACGTCTACACCGTCGCCGACGCCGTCGTCGTGGGTGGACTGCTCATCTCGCTGCTCCGCCACGCGGACCGCGTCGCCTCGGCCTCGCTCGCGCAGCTCGTCAACGTCATCGGCCCGATCATGACCGAGCCCGGCGGCCCGGCCTGGCGCCAGACGACGTTCTTCCCGTTCTCGCTGACGTCGCGCCTGGCGAACGGTACGTCGCTGCAGGTCAAGGCCTCGGGTGACACCGTCGACGGCGGCAAGTACGGCGAGGTGCCGGTCGTGGACTCGGCCGCCACCGTGACCGAGGACGGCAAGGCAGCGGTCTTCCTGATCAACCGCCACCCGTCCGAGTCGACCACCGTCACGATCGACCTCGCGGGCCTGGCGGCCTCGGGCGACGTCCGTGCCGAGGGCGTCTGGGACGACGACATCCACGCGGTGAACGACCTCTCGTCCACCGAGCGCGTCGGGCTCCGCACGAACGAGACGGTCAGCCGCGACGGCGACACCATCACGATCGAGCTGCCGCCCGTGTCCTGGACCGCCGTGTCGATCGGCTGAGACGCCTCGGCGTTCGCTGCGGCGGGCGTCGAGTGAGCACAGAGGACGTCGGGCGCTCGCGCCCGACGTCCTCTGCTCGTTCCGCGTGCGTGTCGCGTGTCGTGTGTCGGTCGGGTCCGGTCCGCGAAAGCGACAGTCTCCCGGCATGCTGCGGCGTCCGGTCCGTGAAAGCGACAGTTCTCCGCAAATGGTTGGCGGCACACTGTCGCTTTCGCGGGTGTGCCCCGGGCGGCGGACGGGAGGCCCGTGGCGGGCTGGCACCGCGCCTCCCGTCCGCCTGTTGGTCGCGAAAGCGACAGATGTGCGGCCCGCTACGCCGTCAGGTCCGCGAAAGCGACAGTTCTCCGCGGAAGGTTGGCGGCACAGTGTCGCTTTCGCGAACCGGGGCCGCGAACCGGGGCCGCGATCCGGCGCCCGAGCCCGGGCGCGTCAGCGCGCGGCGGGCGGCGGCGCGGTGCTCGCCCGCTCCACCAGGCGCACGGGCACCAGGTCGGGCGCAGCGGACACGCTCTCGCCGTCGATCTGGGCGAGCAGGTTCGCGACGGCTCGGCGCCCGACCTCGTCGAAGGACTGGTGCACGGTGGTGAGCGGCGGCCAGAAGGAGTCGGACTCGGGGGAATCGTCGAACCCCACCACGCTGAGCGACGACGGCACGGACCGCCCGAACTCGTGCGCGGCGCGGAGCACTCCGAGCGCGGTCTGGTCGTTGGCGGCGAACACGGCGGTGATGTCCGGGCGTGCGGCGATGGTGACGCCGGCGCGGTAGCCGGAGTCGGTGCTCCAGCCGCCGTGGAACACCGGCGGGACGAGCCGACCGGCGCGCTCCAGGGTGTCCTGCCACGCGGCCAACCGGCGTGCGGCGGAGTACGACGAGGTCGGTCCGGCGACGTGCCAGACGGTCTCGTGGCCGAGGTCGAGCAGGTGCTGGGTGGCCTGGCGCGCGCCGTCGGTCTGGTCGGTGTCGATCGCCGGGTGGTCGGTGCTGCCGGTGGAGTCGATGATGACCATGGGCACGCCGTCGGGCAGCACGACCTCGGCCGTGTCGATGATGTGCGACTCGATGATGATCACGACGCCGTCGACGGCCTGTTCGTGCAGGCGGGAGAACGCGGAGCGCACGCCTTCTTCGGTGCGCGAGGCCATCGGCAGCAACGTGATCGTGAAGTCGGCGGTACCGGCGGCGTCGGCGATCGCCTCGAGCGTGCGCATGTTGCCGAAGGACGCGAGCGTGAACATGATCACGCCGATGGTGCGGAAGCGCCCCGATCGCAGGGCCCGTGCGGCACGGTTGGGCCGGTAGCCCAGGGTGTCCATCGCGCGCTGCACGCGGTCGCGGGTGTCCGGGCTGACGTTGTCGAACCCGCGGGCGACGCGCGAGACGGTCTGCATCGAGACCCCGGCGGCGTCGGCGACGGCGGCCATCGAGGGGGAGCGGCGGGTGCCGGCGGGGGACTCGGTCGTCATCGGCTCGAGCTCCTTCCGTTGCGGGATCACGCAGTCTGCGTTCCCGGACGCTAGCGCATGTTGACGTTGCCATGCTATCGTCCTGACGTTCGATGTTGACGTCAACATCTGCGACCGCCAGAGCGCCCGTCACCGGGCCCGGGTCGCGGCCGAGACACCGGACACCCGAACGCAGCAGACGAAGGAGTCACATGAGCACGCTCGCAGCGCGGCCCGGCGAGGCAGCCGCAGCGCAGCCGGCAGCCCCCCGCCCGGCAGGTCGCCGGACCAAGGCGCGGGGGCGCTACACCGGTTGGCTGTTCGTCGGCCCCTTCGTGGTCGTCCTGATCGCCATGCTCATCGTCCCGATCGGCTACGCCCTCTGGCTCAGCCTGTTCCGCGACCAGCTCATCGGCGGCAACCAGTTCGTCTGGTTCGCCAACTACGTCCAGCTCTTCCAGGACGCCAAGTTCTGGTCCGGCTTCGGTCGGGTCGCGATCTTCCTGGTCGTCCAGGTGCCGATCATGCTCGGGCTCGCACTCGTCGCCGCCCTCGCACTCGACAGCGCACGGCTCTGGGGCACGTCGTTCTTCCGCATCGCGGTGTTCCTGCCCTACGCCGTCCCCGGTGTCGTCGCGGCCCTGATCTGGGGCTTCATCTACGGCAACCAGTTCGGCCTGACCGGTGCGGCGAACGACGCGCTCGGCATCGACCTGCTGCAGCCGTTCAGCCCCAGCTGGGTGCTGACCTCCATCGGCAACGTGGTCACGTGGGAGTTCCTCGGCTACAACATGCTGATCTTCTACGCCGCCCTGCGCACCGTCCCCGGTGAGCTGTACGAGGCCGCCGAGCTCGACGGCGCCGGCCCCCTGCGCACGGTCTTCTCGATCAAGCTCCCGGCCCTGCGCGGCCCGATGGTCATCGCCACCATCTTCTCGATCATCGGCAGCTTCCAGCTCTTCAACGAGCCGAACCTGCTGAAGACCCTGGCCCCGAACGTCATCGGCAGCGCCTTCACCCCGAACATGTACGCCTACTCGCTGTCCTTCAGCGGCCAGCAGTTCAACTACTCCGCCACCGTCGCGATCGTGATGGGCGTGATCACCGCGGTGATCGCCTACGTCGTCCAGGTCCGCGGAACCCGCCAGGAGAACCGATGAGCACCATCCAGCACCCCGCGACCGGCGCCGCCGGACCGGCCACGGTCACCGAGGCGACCACGACGCAGCGCGACCCGCGCACCCGCTCGACCCGGGCCTCCAGGAAGGCCGAGCGGAAGGCCGAGCGCAAGGCCGAGCAGCACGTCGACGGACGCAAGCCGAAGCGTTCCGGCCTGTTGACCGCGGTCATGGTCGTCTTCGTCGTCTACTCGTTCGCGCCGCTGTTCTACCTGCTCGTGAACAGCACGAAGACGCAGGCGTCGCTGCTCTCCACGTTCGGGCTCTGGTTCGGCGGGGACTTCAACCTCTGGCAGAACATCGTCGACACCGTCACGTACAACGACGGCATCTTCCTGCAGTGGTTCGGCAACACGCTGCTCTACGTGGTCGTCGGTGCCGGTGGCGCCACCCTGCTCGCGACCGTCGCCGGCTACGGCATGGCGAAGTTCCAGTTCCCCGGACGCCGCGCGGTGTTCGCCATCGTGCTCGGTGCCATCGCGGTCCCCGGCACGGCCCTGGCGGTCCCGACCTTCCTGCTCTTCTCGCAGGTCGGCCTGACCAACACCCCGTGGTCGATCATCCTGCCGTCGCTCATCAGCCCGTTCGGCATGTACCTGATCTGGACCTACGCGGTCGACGCGATCCCCGCCGAACTCCTCGAGGCCGCCCGCATGGACGGCGCCGGCGAGTTCCGGATCTTCTTCACCATCGCGCTCCGCCTGCTCGCTCCCGGTGTCGTCACCGTCCTGCTCTTCGCGGTCGTCGCCACCTGGAACAACTACTTCCTGCCGCTCATCATGCTGAGCGACCCGAAGTGGTACCCCCTGACGGTCGGCCTGAACCAGTGGAACGCCCAGGCCACCGGGTCCGGCGCGCAGCCGATCTACAACCTCGTCGTCACGGGATCGCTCCTCACGATCATCCCGATCGTGGTCGCGTTCCTCTTCCTCCAGCGCTTCTGGCAGTCCGGCCTTGCGGCCGGATCCGTCAAGGCCTGATCCGTCGGACGGGAGGCCCGTGGCGACCCCGCCCCGCGCCCTCCGGTCCGGAACACAGCAGCACGACCCCCTCTCCACGAAGAAGTGAAAGGCACCCCCATGAACAAGCGTCTCCGGCGCGGGCTCAGCGCCCTCGCCATCGGCGTCACCGCCACGATCGCCCTCGCCGCCTGCGCGACCGGCGGCTCGTCGTCCGGTGGCTCGTCCGACGACATCACCAAGGCACTGAAGGACGGTGGCACCCTGACCTACTGGTCGTGGACCCCCTCCGCCAAGGCCCAGGTCGCCGCGTTCGAGAAGCAGTACCCCAAGGTGAAGGTCAAGCTCGTCAACGCCGGCACCGGCGCCGACCAGTACACCAAGCTCCAGAACACCGTGAAGGCCGGCTCGGGCGCCCCCGACGTCGCCCAGGTCGAGTACTTCGCGCTGCCGCAGTTCGCCCTGTCCGACTCGCTGCTCGACCTGTCCGGCTACGGCTTCGACTCGCTCGAGGACAAGTTCGCGAAGAGCACCTGGAGCTCGGTGTCGATCGACGACAAGGTCTACGGCCTGCCGCAGGACTCCGGCCCCATGGCGCTGTTCTACAACAAGACGGTCTTCGACAAGCACGACATCGCCGTGCCGAAGACCTGGGACGAGTACGTCGCCGCCGCGAAGAAGCTGCACGAGGCCGACCCGAACGCCTACATCGCGGCCGACTCCGGCGACGCCGGCTTCACCACGAGCATGATCGCCCAGGCCGGCGGTACCCCGTTCACCACCGACGGTGACAAGGTGACCATCAACCTGCAGGACGAGGGCTCGAAGAAGTGGACGAGCACCTGGAACGAGCTCGTCGAGCAGGGCCTGCTGTCGAAGACCGTCGGCTGGACCGACGACTGGTACAAGCAGCTCGGCAACGGTGAGATCGCCACGATGATCACCGGCGCCTGGATGCCCGGCAACCTGGAGTCCGGCGTCGCCCAGGCCTCGGGTGACTGGCGCGTCGCCCCGATGCCGACCTACGACGGCGGCACCGCTCAGACCGCGAACAACGGCGGCAGCGCCGAGGTCGTCATGAAGCAGTCGAAGAACCCGGCCCTCGCCGCGGGCTTCCTGAAGTGGCTGAACTCGTCGAAGGAGTCGACCGGCGTCTTCATGAAGTCCGGTGGGTTCCCCTCGACGACCGCTGACCTCGACTCGTCGGCCTTCCTCGACGAGAAGCCGTCCTACTTCGGTGGGCAGCAGATCAACAAGGTGCTCGTCGACGCGTCGAAGTCCTCGGACAACGACTTCACCTACCTGCCGTACCAGGTGTACGCGAACAGCGTCTACGCCGACACCGTCGGTCAGGCGTACGAGAACGGCACCTCGCTCGACGCCGGCCTCGAAGCCTGGCAGAAGGCCCTCGCCAAGTACGGCAAGGACCAGGGCTTCACGGTCTCGACCAAGTAGCACCGGCACCAACTCCCCGGGGTCGTGCGGACATCGTCCGCACGACCCCGCTGTCTGAAAGAGTCATCTCATGCGATTCGCCATCGGCGACACCGACTTCCTGCTCGACGGCGAGCCGCACCGCGTGCTGTCCGGTGCGATCCACTACTTCCGCGTGCACCCCGACCTGTGGGCCGACCGGATCCGCAAGGCGAAGCTGATGGGCCTCAACACCATCGAGACCTACGTCGCCTGGAACGCGCACGCGCCGTCGCCCGACGTCTTCGACCTGACCGGCGGGCTCGACCTCGGCCGGTTCCTCGACCTGGTCGCCGCCGAGGGCATGCACGCCGTCGTCCGCCCCGGCCCCTACATCTGTGCGGAGTGGACCAACGGCGGCCTGCCGTACTGGCTCTTCGCCGACGGCTCCGTGGGCGTCCGGCGCAACGAGCCCGGGTTCCTCGCGGCGGTCCAGACGTACCTGCAGCAGCTGGCCCCCGTGCTGGTCCCGCGGCAGATCGACCAGGGCGGGCCCATCGTCCTGGTGCAGGTCGAGAACGAGTACGGCGCGTACGGCTCCGACCCCGAGTACCTGCGTGCGCTCGAGCAGATGCACCGCGACATCGGGCTGACCGTCCCGTTCACGAGCGTCGACCAGCCGATGGGCACGATGCTCGAGGACGGTTCGCTGCCGTCGCTGCACAAGACCGGCTCGTTCGGCTCGCGGTCCGCCGCGCGCCTCGAGCGCCTGCGGCAGGCCCAGCCCACCGGCCCCCTGATGTGCTCGGAGTTCTGGGACGGCTGGTTCGACAGCTGGGGCGAGCACCACCACACCACCTCGGCCGCGGACAGCGCTGCGGACCTCGACGTCCTGCTCGCCGCCGGCGGCTCGGTCAACATCTACATGTTCCACGGTGGCACGAACTTCGGCTTCACCAACGGCGCCAACGACAAGGGCGTCTACCGTCCGATCGCGACGTCGTACGACTACGACGCCCCGCTCGACGAGGCTGGTCGGCCCACCTCGAAGTTCCACGCCTTCCGCGCGGTCATCGAGCGCTACGCGCCCGTCCCGCCGCTGCCGGCATCCATGGAGCCGGGTGGGTCGGGTCGACTCGCGTCCGATGCGGCGGACGGAGTCGGCCTGGAGGCCCGGATCACCCCCGCCACGGACCTCGCCGTCCGCCTCGACCGCGTCGCGTCGCTCCGCTCCCTGCTGCCCACGCTCACGACGTGGTCGGCGCACGACGAGCCGCCGACGTTCGACGCCCTCGGTGCGGCCAGCGGCTTCGTCCTGTACCGCGCCGAGGTCGACCTGCCGACCGGCGGTGTGCTGACCATCGGGCAAGAGGTCCGCGACCGCGCGATCGTGTCCGTCGACGGCGTCGTCGTCGGCGTCCTGGAGCGCGAGCACCACGACCGCGCCGTCGTCCTGCCGCCGGTGACCGGCACGCTCGAACTGCTCGTCGAGGACCAGGGCCGGGTCGACTACGGCATCCGCATCGGCGAACCGAAGGGCCTGATCGGCGGAGTCGCCGTCGACGGTGTCCCGCTGTCGCGCTGGACCGCGGCACCGTTGGCGCTCGACCCGATCGCACCGTCCGCCCTCGATGCGCTGTCCGCGGTGGAGCCGACCGACGGCGAGGCGCTCGCCGGACCGACGTTCGCCACCGGGTCGTTCGACCTCGACGCGGTGGACGACCGCTACCTGTCGCTCGACGGCTTCCGCAAGGGTGTCGCCTGGGTCAACGGGTTCTGCCTCGGCCGGTACTGGTCGCGCGGCCCGCAGCAGACCCTGGCGATCCCCGGCCCGGTCCTGCGTCGCGGCCGGAACGCAGTCGTCGTCCTCGAGCTGCACGCGTCGGCATCCCGCACGGCCCACCTGCTCGTGCAGCCCGACCTGGGCCACACCGAGGGCTGACGCGGCTCGCCGCGTAGCTGGTCGAATCGGGCGTACCGGGTCGGAACTTCCGACCAGGTACGCCCGATTCCGCTTTCCACCGCGGGTGTCATGGGACGTTTCGGACTTCGTGAGTCGCTGCCCACGCCCGCACCTCGAGGAGCGCCTCGTGTCGCCAGCGCCAGAGCGGGGCGAACTTCGTGCCGTCGTCCGCCCAAGCCCGGGTCAGCAGCCAGATCTGCCGTCGGTGGCCGACCCCGCGATCATCGCGCCACTCGACGTACGCGTCGTCGAGCACCGCGGTGATGCCCGCACGCGGTGCGGTCCACGACGACAGGAAGCCGGAGTACCGGAGGGTTTCGTCGGACAGGTGCACGGCGACGCGACGGAGCCTGGCCGTGGCCCAGGTCCCACCGGCGATGAAGGCGACACCGAGGACGAAGACGAACACCCGCGCCGATGCTCCGGGAACGAAGGCCACGCTCGCGAGTGCGACTCCTGTCCCGATCATCACCGGGCCGAACACGATGAGGTTCAGGATGCGATCCAGGCGCGGCGGACGGATCGTCGTCACGGCAGGGCGTCCAGATCGGCGAGTGCCCGCTCGGCGTCGGCGATCCGATCGGCCTCGGGGCGCGTCCACCACTCCGGGCCGCGTTCGCCCAGACCGTGCTTCGCGAGCCCGTTCCGGTGCCGAGCCGCGGCCAGCGCAGCGTCGTCGCCGGCGCGCTTCGCGGTCTTCACCGCGTTGCGCCCGCGCCCCAGGTGGGAGCGGAGCGCGGCCGCGAGTTCCTCGGGCAGGGCCGGGTCGGTGCGGCGCCAGCGTCGGCCGTTCACCACGAAGTAATGGTCGTCGGCTTCGGCGGTCATGCCCCGAGTCTGCACCGTCAGTGATCCCCGGTAGACAGGAGTCGATGAGCAACGACCGCGCCCGCCCGATGCTCGACGTCCGTCGGATCTACGCCGAGCCCGCTGCCCTCGAACTGCAGCGCGGGCAAGAGGTGATCGGGCGCTGGCCGGACGCCGAGATCGTGCCGGTGGAGTCCCACTGGAACATCCCCGAGGTGCACGGCGACGAGCGCAACGTGCAGCGGTGGGTCCGGATCAAGACCGAGGCGCTGGTGCTCGGCGTGAAGAAGTCGTTGATCACGCGACCGAACGGCCGCTCCGCCGACTTCATCGCGCCCTCGACGGCGAACGGCTGTGCGATGGCGTGTGCGTACTGCTACGTCCCGCGGCGCAAGGGCTACAGCAACCCCGTCACGGTGTTCGCCAACATCGACCAGATCACGAAGCACGTCGCTCGCAACATCGCGAAGCAGGGGCCGAAGACCGAGCCGAACCAGTGCGATCCCGGGTCGTGGGTGTACGACATCGGCGAGAACAGCGACTGCTCGGTCGACGCGATGATCAGCGACAACGTCCGTGACCTGTGCGACCTGTTCCGGATGACCCCGACCGCGAAGGCGTCCTTCGCGACGAAGTACGTCAACCGCGAGTTGCTCGACTGGGACCCGATGGGCCGCACGCGCATCCGGTTCTCGCTCATGCCGCACGACACCGCGAAGGTCACCGACATCCGGACGAGTCCCGTCGCCGAGCGGATCGCTGCGGTGAACGAGTTCGTCGACGCCGGCTACGAGGTCCACCTGAACTTCTCGCCCGTCATCGTCACCCCGACGTGGGAGTCCGACTGGACCGAGCTGCTGCGGCAGGTCGACGACGTACTGTCACCGGCCGCCAAGGCGCAGATCGCGGCCGAGGTGATCTTCCTCACGCACAACCAACCCCTGCACGAGGTCAACCTCGGCTGGCACCCGAAGGCCGAGGACCTGCTCTGGCGCCCCGACCTGCAGGAGCAGAAGGTGTCGCAGAACGGCGCGGTGAACGTCCGCTACCGGTCCGGGATGAAGGGGCAGCTCGTCGAGCGCTTCCGCGAGCTCGTCGCCGAGCACCTGCCGTCCTGTCGGATCCGCTACGCCTTCTGACGGCCGGCGGGCTGGTTGCGCTCCGCCAGGGCCCGACGGACCTGATCGCCGCGCAGGGGGCGTCCGGCCAGCACGCCGCGCGGGACGTCCACCGCCCGGAACCCGTCGAGCACCAGGTCCACCCAGCGTCGGTACGCCTCGGGTGCGACCCGGCCGAACGTGCGGATCGTCTCCGCGATCGACAGCTGCAGGAGTGCGACGTCGGCCAGGGTGGCGTCGGCGCGGATGACCGCGGCCGCCTGTCCGGCTGTGAAGAGGGCGTCGATCCCGTCCTGCACGGCGATGCGGAGCCGGAGCAGTTCCGGAGCGTCGCGGTAGTCGGTGGTCATGAGTTCGCTGAAGCCGGTGCGGCGCGCCTCGATCGCCGCCGTCTCGCGGACGAAGGTCGCGAAGCCCTCCCACGGGTCCGAGGCGGACAACTCGCGGCAGTGCTCGACGAGGTCGAGCACCTCGTGCATCGGCTCGACCAGGACGGCTTCCCACAGCGCCGCTCGGGTCGGGAAGTGCCGGTACAGGGTCGCGTTGCCGAGTCCCGCTGCGACCGCGATCGGTTCCAGTGCAGCCTGGAGGCCGTGGTCGGTGAACGCGGACCGGGCCGCGTCGACGAGCGCCTGACGGTTCCGGGCGACGTCTCGGCGGGTCATGCACCGAGCCTAGATCGCGTGGCCGGGAATACGGGGAGCAGTCCCCGGTTTGAAACGGGGACAACCATCCGTTTCACCACCTGGAGTTCCCCGTGCACATCGCAGCCATCGTCCTGTCCCTCGTCCTCGCCGTGGCCCTGCTCGGGTCGGGCGTCATGAAACTCGTCCGCAACCCGAAGATCGTCGCCTCGATGCAGGCCGTCCACGTCACTCCCTCGCAGATGACCGTCCTCGGTGTGCTCGAGGTCGCCGCTGCCGCCGGGCTCGTCATCGGCATCTGGTGGGTGCCGCTCGCCATCGCCGCGGCCATCGGCGCGGTGGTCTACTTCGTCGGCGCCGTGGTGGCGCACCTCCGAGCGCACGACAAGGACCTGCAGGGCGCCGTCGTCCTGCTGGTGCTGTCGGTCGCGACGCTCGTGGTGCTCCTGCTCGCGCTGTAGCCCGCTGTTCCGGGCCGACGGCTCAGGGGATGAGTCGGTCGGCCCGGTAGCGCGCGAACAGGTCGGCGAACGCGCGTTCGGTCCGGCGGAAGGCCGTGAACCCGGCCTCGCGGCTCTTCCCCATGTCGGTGACGACCTCCATCGCGCGACCGAGGTCGGCGTCGGTGTGCCACCACGAGGCGAGCCGCGTGATGTCCGCCTCTGCCAGACCGTGTCGCTCGGCGATGCCGGCCCACTCCGACTCGTACGGCGCCATCTGCTGCTCGAGCGGACGCGGCTCGTCCTGGTACCCGACCACACGGGCCGGGTCGACGCCGAGGTGTGCAGCCAGGCGCGGCCACATCCAGCGCCACCGGAAGACGTCGCCGTTCACGATGTTGAAGGCCTCGTCGGCACCCTCGGGTGCGGTCGCCGCCCACACCATCTGCTCGGCGAGGATCCCCGCCTCGGTCATGTCGGTCAGGCCGTTCCACTGCGCCTCGCTGCCCGGGAACACGAAGTCCAGGTCGAGCTCCTTCGCGAGCGTCGCCTGCACCGCGATCGTCAGGCCCATGTTCATGGCGTTGCCGACGGCGTGCCCGATCACGGTGTGCGAGCGGTGCACCGACCACGTGAAGCCCTGGCGCTCGGCGGCGGCGAACAGCTCGTCCTCTTGCGCGTAGTAGAAGTTCGGGGTGTCCAAGCGGGGTTCTTCCTCGTGGAAGGGTGTGTCCGGCATCTCGCCCGCGGCGTAGGCCTCGAACGGGCCGAGGTAGTGCTTCAGCCCGGTCACGAGCGCCACGTGCGCCAGCGGGGCGTGCGCGAGTGCGGCGAGCAGGTCGCGGACCATGCCGCCGTTCACGCGGATGTTCTCCGCTTCGGTCTCCTGGCGCTGCCACGCGGTGAAGAACACGTGCGTGGGACGCTCGTCGGCCAGCGCGGCGCCGAGGCTGTCGGGATCGCGGAGGTCCGCGGCGACGGTCCGGACGTCCTGCTGGGGGAGCGGTCGGCGGGACAGCGCGGTCACGTCCCAGCCGAGGTCGAGCAGGTGGCCCACCAGGGCGGAGCCGGTAATGCCGCTCGCTCCCACGACGAGGGCTCGGGGCTGGGCGGAGGTCGGTTCGGTCGATCCGGTTGCAGTCATCCCCGTCCCCAACCGACGGTGCACGACAGGTGTTCCCTCACCGCGGGCGGCGGATGCGGATCGGACCCTTCGCTGTCGACGGGTCCACGACGGAGCCGCCCTGGGTGATCTCGACCTCGCCGCGCGCCATCATGCGCTGGGCTGCTCGACGGGCGGGTTCCATGAGCGGGCGCCAGTCGTCCGGTTCGAGCGACCGAGCGACCTCGGACGGGCAGATGCTCGAGGTGCGTGCCCGTGCGGCGAGCAGCTCGTCGATGCGCTGTTCGAGTGCCAGGTCCGTTCGGTCCACTCCGTGGCGACGGCAGGCGCGGGAACACCACTTGGTTTCGGGTGCCGCCGTCGACGGCATCCGACGGCCGCACGACGCACAGGTCCGATCGGCCTGTGCCGACTCCGACGCCGCAGCGTCCGCTTCCGTCCTGATCGCACGTCCCATGGGCACATCCTCGTCCTGCCGTCCCTGTCCGTTCCCAGCACGGGAGCGCCCAGCACAGGCGCGGCTGGCAGCATCGGAGCGGTGAGCACCGACACCGCACCCTCCCGTCCGCCCGAGCCCGCCTGGGTGCCGCACGTCATGTGGTGGCACGTGTACCCGCTCGGGTTCGTCGGGGCGGACGTCCGCCCGGGAGTGCCGGTCGAGGAGCGCGCCGTCGAGCACCGTCTCGGCCGCATCGAACCCTGGCTCGACCACGTGGTGGACCTCGGCTTGAACGGCCTGGTGCTCGGGCCGGTGTTCGCGAGCTCCACCCATGGCTACGACACGGTGGACCACTTCCGGATCGACCCTCGGCTCGGCGACGACGCCGACTTCGACCGTCTGGTGTCCGGGGCGCACGAGCGGGGGGTCCGGGTCCTGCTCGACGGTGTCTTCAACCACGTCGGCCGTGAGCACCCGGCGTTCCGGGCGCTCGAAGAAGAGGGACCGGACGCGGCGACCGCTGGCCTGTTCGCGATCGACTGGTCGGGGTGGACGCCGGGGCAGCCGGTTCCCGTCGGGTTGTTCGAGGGACACGACATCCTCGTGGCGCTGGACCACGACAGCCGAGCGACCGAGGACCTCGTCGTCCAGGTGATGACGCACTGGCTGGAGCGCGGGATCGACGGCTGGCGCCTCGATGCTGCGTACGCGGTGCCACCGGCGTTCTGGGCCAGGGTGCTGCCGCGGGTGCGGGAGCGGTTCCCGGACGCGTGGTTCAGCGGTGAGGTGATCCACGGCGACGCGGCGGCGATCGCGCGGGAGTCGACCATGGACTCGTTGACGCAGTACGAACTGTGGCAGGGCATCTGGCACGGCATCGCGGACGGCAACGGCCACGAGCTGGCGCACGCGATCGAGCGGCACGACGCCCTGCTCGAGACGTTCGCCCCGACGACCTTCATCGGCAACCACGACGTCACCCGCATCGCGAGCGCCGTGGGGGAGCAGTTCGCCGGGCACGCGGCCGCGGTGTTGTTCACCGTCGCCGGCACCCCGATCGTCTACGCGGGCGACGAGTACGGCTGGACCGGGGTGAAGGAGGAACGCGAGGGTGGCGACGACGCGGTCCGACCGGAGTTCCCGGACACACCACCCGCAGCGGGGGACCTGACGCACGCGTACGAGGCCCTGATCGCCCTGCGCCGCCGCAACCCGTGGTTGCACCGGGCGCACACCGACGTGGTGCACCTGACGAACACGGCGGTCGTCCTGCGGACCGCGACGTCGGACGCGGCCGTGGTGACCGCCCTGAACCTGTCGGCCGATCCCGTCGAGGTGCCCGCGGCGGATGCGACGCAGGTGGAGGCGGGCGGTGCCGATCTCGGGGACGGAACCCTGCGCCTCCCGGCCAGGGGTTGGGCCGTCGCGTCGCGATCGTGAGCAGAAAAGGTCGGGTCCCCACAGAGGACCCGACCTTTTCTGTTCACCAAGCGACCGCGAACGCGACCGCGGACGCCCCTACTTGCGCGCGGCGGCCGCCCGACGCTTGTTGAACACGTCGAACGCGACGGCGGCGAGCAGGACCAAGCCCTTGATGAGCGACTGGTACTCGGTGCCGACGCCGAGGATCGACATACCGTTGTTGAGCAGACCGATGATGAGACCACCGACGATGGCGCCGGGGACCGTGCCGATGCCGCCGGTGACCGCTGCGCCACCGATGAACACCGCGGCGATGGCGTCGAGTTCGAAGCCGTTGCCCGCACCGGGTGCCGCCAGGTTGAGCTGACCGGTGAAGACCACGCCGGCCAGGGCCGAGATGACCCCCATGTTGACGAACAGCATGAACGTGACGCGCTTCGTCTTCACGCCGGACAGCTGCGCGGCCAGGGCGTTGCCGCCGATGGCGTAGACGTGGCGGCCGAACACCGCGCTCCGCATGATGACCGAGTAGATCACCACGAGCGCGCCGAGGATGACGAGCACGATCGGGGTGCCGTTGTAGCTCGCGAGCAGCAGGGCCACGTAGACGACCAGCACGACGCCGAAGACGAGCTTCACGATGAACCAGGCGAACGGTTCGCTCTCGAGCTGGTACTTGCGGCGGGTGGCCCGGCCGCGGAACGCCGTGACCGCCATGACCGCCGCGGCGGCGAAGCCGAGGATCATCGTGAGCGGCTCGTACCCGGTGGTGCCGAACGACGGCAGGAAGCCGGAGCCGAGAGCACGGAACCCGTCCGGGAACGGCGAGATCTGCTGGTTGTGCAGCACGATCTGCGCCGCACCGCGGAAGGCGAGCATGCCGGCCAGGGTGACGATGAACGCCGGGATCCCGAAGTAGGCGATCCAGAACCCCTGCCAGGCGCCGACGAGCGCACCGACGACCAGGCACAGCACGACGGCGATCGGCCACGGGATGTGCCACTGCGTGATCATCACGCCGGCCATGGCGCCGGTGAAGGCGACGACCGACCCGACGGACAGGTCGATGTGCCCGGCGATGATGACCATCACCATGCCGATGGCGAGGATGAGGATGTAGCTGTTCTGGACGATCAGGTTCGAGACGTTGATCGGGGCCAGGGTGATGCCGTTGGTCGTCACCTGGAAGAAGACGACGATGACGATCAGCGCGATGAACAGGCCGATCTGTCGGAGCTGCCCGGTGAGGTAGCCGGCGGCGGACTTAAGCGCGTTCATTGACAGGGGTCTCCCGTTCCTGGGTCATGTACTGCATGAGGACCTCTGGGGTGGCCTCGGAGCGGGGCACATCGGCGGTGATGGTGCCCTCGGAGAGTGTGTAGATGCGGTCGCAGATGCCGAGGAGCTCCGGGAGCTCCGAGGAGATCACGATGACCCCCTTGCCCTGGTCCGCGAGGCTGTTGATGATCGTGTAGATCTCGTACTTCGCACCGACGTCGATGCCGCGGGTCGGCTCGTCGAGGATGAGCACGTCCGGGTCGGTGTACATCCACTTCGACAGGACGACCTTCTGCTGGTTGCCGCCGGAGAGCTTGCCCGTGATGACGTCGACGTTCGGCGCCTTGATGTTGAGGTTCTTCAGGAACTGCCCGGCGACCGTGGTCTCCTCGGACGCGTTCACGAAGCCCCAGCTGGCGAGCTTGCCGAGCGCCGACCCGGAGATGTTCCGTTTGATGTCGTCGATCAGGTTCAGGCCGTAGCGCTTGCGGTCCTCGGTGACGTACGCGATGCCGTGGTCGATCGCCTGCGACACCGTGTGGGTCTTGATCGGCTCGCCGCGCTTGTAGACGGTGCCGCTGATGCCGGATCCGTACGACCGGCCGAACACGCTCATCGCGAGTTCGGTCCGCCCGGCGCCCATGAGCCCGGCGATGCCGACGATCTCGCCGGCGCGCACGTTCAGGTCGACCTGGTGGATGATCTCGCGCGACCCGTCGAGCGGGTGGTGGACCGTCCAGTCCTCGATCCGCAGGAGTTCCTCGCCGATGTTCGGCTCGTGCTCGGGGTACCGGTTCGACAGGTCGCGGCCGACCATCCCGCGGATGATGCGGTCCTCGGAGACGTCGTCGGCGTGCATGTCGAGCGTCTCGATGGTCTTGCCGTCGCGGATGATCGTGACCTTGTCGGCGATCGCCTTGATCTCGTTGAGCTTGTGGCTGATGATGATCGCCGTCATGCCCTCGGCCTGCAGCGAGCGGATGAGCTCGAGCAGGTGCGCGGAGTCGTCGTCGTTCAGGGCAGCGGTGGGCTCGTCGAGGATGAGGAGCTTGACCTTCTTCGACAGCGCCTTCGCGATCTCGACGAGCTGCTGCTTGCCGACACCGATGTCCACGATCTTCGTGACCGGGTTGTCCTTGAGACCGACGCGCTGCAGGAGCTCGGCGGCTGCCAGGTTCGTCTTGTTCCAGTCGATGAAGCCGCCCTTGGACCGCTCGTTGCCGAGGAAGATGTTCTCGGCGATCGACAGGAACGGGCTCAGCGCGAGCTCCTGATGGATGATGACGACGCCAGCGGCTTCGGAGTCGTTGATGTTCGCGAACGAGACAGGTGCGCCGTCGAGCAGGATCTCGCCCTCGAAGGAGCCGTGCGGGTAGACGCCCGACAACACCTTCATGAGGGTCGACTTGCCGGCGCCGTTCTCGCCGCAGATGGCGTGGACCTGTCCACGCTCGACCTCGATCGAGACGCCCTGCAGGGCCTTCACGCCGGGGAACGTCTTGGTGATGTCACGCATCTCGAGGATCGTGTCCGTCACGTCGACCGCCTTCCGTGGTGCGCGCCGTGGCGCGCGGATGGGGCGGACGGGAGGCACGGGGCGGGGTCGACCCGTGCCTCCTGTCCGACAGGTGGGTTGCGACTACTTCAGGTCGGCTTCGGTGTAGTAACCCGAGTCGACGAGGACTTCCTTGTAGTTGTCCTTGGTGACGACCGTCGGCTGGAACAGGAAGGTCGGGACGACCTTGACCTTGTTGTCGTAGCTCTTCGTGTCGTTGACCTCGGGCTTGTCACCGGTGAGCAGGTCCTCGGCCATGGTGACCGACTGCTTGGCGAGCTTGCGGGTGTCCTTGTAGATGGTCGAGTACTGCTGACCGGCGATGATCGACTTGACCGAGGCCGCCTCGGCGTCCTGGCCCGTCACGATCGGCAGCGGACGGTCGCTGGTGCCGTAGCCGGCACCCTGCAGCGCCGAGATGATCCCGATCGAGATGCCGTCGTACGGCGAGAGCACGCCGTCGAGCGTGGTGCCGCCCGAGTAAGACTTCGCGACCAGGTTCTGCATGCGGGCCTTGGCGGTCGCCGGGTCCCACTGCTGCGTGGCGGCCTGCGAGAGCTGGTCCTGACCCGACTGGATCTTCAGCGTGCCGTCCTCGAGGTACGGCTTGAGGGTCTTCATGGCGCCGTTGAAGAAGAAGCTGGCGTTGTTGTCGTCGAGCGAGCCGGCGAAGACCTCGATGTTGAACGGGCCCTTCTCGCCGGTCTTCTCGCCCTTGTCGTCGAGGACGCCGAGGCCGGTGAGCAGGCTGGTCGCCTGGTCGACGCCGACCTTCTCGTTGTCGAACGACACGTAGTAGTCGACGTTCTTGTTGCCCGTCAGCAGGCGGTCGTAGGAGATCACCTTGATGCCGGCCTTGGCGGCGGCGTCGAGCTGGTCGGAGAGGGCTCCGCCGTCGATCGACGCGATGATGAGGACCTTCGCGCCCTTCGTGATCATGTTGCTGACCTGCTGGGCCTGCTGCTGGACCTTGTTGTCGCCGTACTCGAGGTCGACCTTGTAACCGGCCTTCTCGAGGTCGCTCTTGACGGCGTCGCCGTCCTTGATCCAGCGTTCCGAGACCTTGGTCGGCATGGCGACGCCGACGAGGGCGCCCTTGTTGTCGTTGCTGCTGCCGCCGCCGTCGGTGGACGCGCGGCCACCGGCCGAGCAGCCGGCGAGTGCGATCGCGATGCCGAGGGCTGCAACGCCCGCGATGATCCTGCGCTTCGTCATCGAAGTACCTCTGTTCCTCTCGCGTCGTCCTCGACGCGCTCAGGTGCCGGGGCTGCTGTGCCCCGAGGGATGTGCTCGTGTGAGCGCTCACATACTGGGGCTTTCGTAACGGGGTGTCAACTCGACCTGACCGTTTCGCGATCTTGCCGCGCGGGCCGGACTGCGCGGTACGGTTGGCCTCGTGACGACCACGACCGCCCCAGGGGGCACGGGCGGCAAACGCCGGAAGGCTCCGACGATCTTCGACGTCGCCGAGCGCGCGGGCGTCTCCCACCAGACCGTCTCGCGCGTCATCAACGGCGACCCGACGGTCCGCGACGCCTTCCGCACGCAGGTCACCGACGCCGTCCACGACCTCGGCTACCGGCCCCGCGCCGCCGCCCGCGCACTCGCCGGGGGGCGGAGCCGCGCGCTCGGCATCATCACCGCCGGCGACGCGCTGTACGGTCCGTCGAGCACCGCGATCGGCTTCGAACGCGCAGCCCGGTCGGCCGGGTACCACGTGCTGCTCTCCACCCTGCCCGAGGAACCGACGCCGTCCGACCTGTCCGGTGCACTCACGACGCTGCTCGCGCAGGACGTCGCCGCGATCGTGCTCGTCGCCGCGGACAACCGGGTGCTCGACGCCCTCGGGTCGCTCACCGTGCCGGTCACCGTGCCGGTCGTCGTGTCGAACGCCGTGCAGCGCGACGCCGTGCGGACCCCGGCGGCGTCGACCGTCGCCGCGGTCGCGATCGACCAGGCCGCCGGGACGTCGCTCGTGATGGAACACCTGTTCGCGCGCGGGTACCGGCGGATCGTGCACATCGCCGGCCCGCCCGTCTCGCAGGAGTCCGAGGTGCGTCGCGCCACGTACGTCCGGATCATGCAGGACGCCGGCCTCGAGCCCGTCGTGCTCGACGGCGACTGGACCCCGGGGAGCGGGTTCGCGGCCGCACGGCACATCGACGTGACGGCCGTCGACGCGGTGTTCGCCGGCAACGACCAGATGGCGCTCGGGGTGCTCCACGCCTTTGCCGACGAGGGCCTGCGCGTGCCCGACGACATCGCGGTGGTCGGGTTCGACGACGTGCCGGAGGCCGCGCACTTCACCCCGCCGCTGACCACCGTGCGGCAGGACTTCCGGGCGATGGGGGAGCGGGTGCTCGACACCGTGCGGGCCCTGGTCGAGGGCGAGCCGCGCGACGAGACGCTGCTGGCGCCCGAGCTCGTGGTGCGCCGGTCGGCGTAGAGCGCACGGTGCGGGGTTCTCCGGCCGGGGCGACGTTCTGCCGTGCGCGGGGCAGCGGCGCACGGTGCCGCCTTGCCCATCCGGTGCGAGGTTGGTCGCTCGGTGCGGCGCTACAGCCCCTCACCGAGCGAGCAACCTCGCACCGGCCGGACAGGGGCGCACGGTGCGGGGCCGTGCCTACCTCGCACCGGCCGGAGGCCGACCCGACCGTCAGCCCTTCAGGGCGCCCGACGACAGGCCTGCGACGTAGAACCGCTGCAGCCCGACGTAGAGCGCGATGCACGGGATCATCGCCACGACCGACCCGGCGACGAGGTTGCCGTACGATACCTGGCCGTACGCCCCGGTCTGCAGGTTGAGCAGCGCCACCGGCAGCGTGTAGAGCGAGTCCTTCGTCAGGAACGTCAGCGCCCCGAGGAACTCGGTCCACGACGCCAGGAACGCGTACAGCGCAGCGGTCGCGGCCCCGGGCAGCAGGAGCGGGCGCAGCACCGACACGACGACCCGGAAGCGTGAGGCCCCGTCGACGAACGCCGAGTCCTCGAGCTCGGTCGGGATCGACTCGAACGCGTTCCGCATCACGAACACCCCGAACGGCAGGTTCACCGTCGTGTAGAACAGCACGAGCCCGAGCAGCGAGTTCGTGAGTTTCATGGCGTTCATCTCGAGGTACAGCGGGGTGAGGATCGCCTGAAACGGCACCATCATCGTCAGCAGCACCAGACCGAACACGATGCCCGACCCGCGAAACTGGAAGCGGGCGAACCCGTACCCGGCCATCGTGGCGATCACGGCGGTCAGCACCGCGGTGGCGATCGACACGATCAACGAGTTGAACACGCCGGTCAGCAGGTGCGACGACGAACTGAAGACGGCCGCGAAGTTCTGCCAGCCGAGCTGGAAGAAGGTCGCGGGGTCGGCGGCCTGCGTGATGACGGCCTCGGACTGGAACGCCCGCAGGATCGACCACAGCAGTGGGACACCGAAGACGAGCACCGACCCGACGCCGGCGATCACGTACAGGGTGCGCTTGACGGCGGTGTCGCGGGGGTGCCGGACGCTGCCCTGGTGGTGTCGTCGACGGCGTCCGTCGCCGGTGGTGGTCAGCGTGCGGGTGGACAGGTCCGGCGCCGCGAGGCCGGCACGGGAGGTCGTGGTGCTCATGGCTCAGTCCTTCTCTCGCAGTGCCCAGAACTGGAACACCGTGACGGCGGCGATGACGACGACCAGGGCGATCGACTCGGCGGTCGCGGCGCCGAGCTGCAGGTTGACGAAGCCACGGTTGTAGATCGCGTTGACGATCGTCGTGGTCTCGGTCCCCGGCCCGCCCTGGGTCAGGATGTAGAACTGGTTGAACGCGAGCAGCGAGCCGATCACCGAGATGATGGCGCTGAGGGCGATGGTCGACCGGATCATCGGCAGGGTGATGAGCCGTTCGGTCTGCCACCAGGACGCGCCCTCGAGCTGCGCCGACTCGTACACCTCGTCGGGGATGCCCTGCATGGCCGACATCAGCAGCACCATCGTCAGGCCGGACACCGCCCAGACCACGAGCACGCAGATGAGCAGCGTGGCGAGGGGGCCGTTGACGAGCCAGGCGGTGCTGCCGTCGGTGATGCCGAGCCAGCGGAGCACCATGTTGACGGCTCCGGAGTTCGGCTGCGCCTCGAGCACGAGCATGAACGACAGCGTCGTCAGGCCGACGACGTACGGCAGGAAGAACACCGTCCGCAGCAGGGTGCTACCCCGTCGCCGCGCCCGGATGAGCACCGCCAAGAAGTAGCCGAGCACCAGGATCGGCACCGTCACGATCGCGGTGTACAGCAGCGTGTACCCGATGGCGTGCACGAACGTCGGGTCCTGGAACAGCGTCAGGTAGTTCTGCAGCCCGATGAACCGGTACGGGCCGATCAGGGGCCAGTTCGTGAACGAGATGTAGAGCGCGAACACGAGCGGGGCGAGGACGAACACCGCGACGAAGACGATCGCCGGGGTGACGAGCACGGCGCCGGCGCGCGGCGGGTGCGTGAGCGACCCGCGGGACGGACCCGAGCGACCCTGGCGGCCCGGGCGGCCGGCGCCGCGGCCGACGGTGGGGCGGCCGGCGCCGGTCCGTCGGTTGGAGATGGTGGTCATGTCTGCACCTCTCTGTGCAACGAGCGAACGAACGAGCGAACAGGCGAGCGAGCGACGGTCAGGCCTGGACCTGGTCGAGGATGCGGGTGTAGTCCGCCTGCGCCGTCTTCATCGCGGCAGCGGTGCCCGAGCCGAACACGGCCTCGCGGAACATCGCGAAGTACGGTGACGACGGCTGGTTGTTGAGCAGGTTGTACGCCAGGGTCTGCGGCGCGTAGCCCTTGTCGATGGCGTCGAGCGGGCCGAACGCCAACGGGAACCGCTTGCGGTACTCGGGCGTCGCGGCGTCCGAGCGGGTGGGGAAGTAGCCGCCGTCGGGCAGGGCCTGCTGTTGCTGCAGGCCGTTCGCGTACTGCATGAACGCCCAGCCGCCGGACGGGTTCGCCGCCCCGTTCGGGATGCACATGTTGTCGCCGCCGTCGAAGAACGACCGCTGGCCGTCCCACGACGGGATGAGCACCGTCTGCATCTTCGCCCGCATGGCCTTGGTGGCCGCGGGCACGGTGGCGCCGTACGAGGTCGGGAAGATCCCGACCTTGCCGGCCCGGAAGTCCGCGCCCCACGTGGTGCCGGCGTCCGAGTACGTCGCCTTCGACAGCGCGCCGTCCTTCCAGAGCTGCCGGTAGAACTCGAGCATCCGTTCCAGCGCTTCGTTGCCGGTGATGTTCGCCGTCTGCTTGCCGACCTCGCCGGACATCATGTCGACGCCGGTCGCCCAGACGTGCGGCTGCGTGACGAAGCCGATGATGCCGGCGGCGTTGCCGGAGATCGACCACCCGTAGACGTCATCGTCGAGCTTCCGGATGGCCTTCGCCGCGTCGAGCAGCGTGGAGAGGTCCTTCGTCGACTCCTCGACGTCGAGCCCGGCCCGGTCGAACAGTTCGGTGTTGACGAACAGCTGCGAGTTGTCCGCCAGGTAGGGCAGCCCGTAGTACCGGTCGCGGTACTCGAGCAGTCGCAGGTGGCCCGGTGAGATCGCGTCGAAGTAGTCGAGGCCCTTGACCACGTCGGTCAGGTCGGCGAACGCCTCGCGGAAGATGAACAGCTGCGAGTTGATGTCGTCGATGTCCACGACGTCCGGCGGTTCACCACCGCGGATGGCCGTCGCGAGCTTCGTCACGTACTGACCGTCCGGCACCGGGGTCAGCTCGACCTGCAGCTTCGGGTTCGCCTTGTTGAACCCGGCCACGGCCGAGGTCAGTCCGGCCTGGGTCGCGGACCGGCACCAGACGTGCACGGTGCCGGTCGCGTCCTTCCCGAAGCTCGCCACCTCCGCGTCGACCTTGGGCAGGGTGCCGGAGCACCCTGCCAGGGCGAGTGCTGCGCCGCCGGCGACACCGCCGACCAGGAACGCTCTGCGGTCCATCACGTCACCGCGCCAGCGGGAGCCACACGCGCATCGGCGCCGCGCCCCGGTTCGCCCAGGCGTAGTAGGGAACCGCGGTCGCGGTGACGGCCGGGAGGTCCGTGGTGGCGCCCTGCGAGCCGGCCGCGTCGTCGACGCTGGTCGCGTCCACGGCGTGATCCGCTCCTCCAGACCGGGTCGCGTCCAGCCGCTGGTACGGCCACGATGCCTGCTCGTGTCCGGCCGGGGCGTGTCCGGGCACGCGCAGCGTGACGATGCCGTCGAGCAGGTCGTCGCGACGTTCCTCGGTGATCGGTGCGACCGCGTCGACCGTCAGGTCGTCGACCGTGAAGCCCTGCTGGTCCGCCTGCTCCACGGCGTACACGAGGGGGCCGCGCTCGATGGCGACCTGACCGCGGGCGGCGTCGATGCGGGTGTCGGCCACGTACCGGTGCGGCGTCGTGTCGAAGACGAGCTCGACCGTGTCCCCGGCGGTCCAGTGCCGGTCGACGACGTGCAGCGTGCCCGGCTCCGGGTGCGCCGTACCGTCCGGTCCCTGCACCGTCGTCGTGTCCGACCAGACCGGGATCCGCAGGCCGAGGGCGAGCGGGCCGTCCTCGGTGACCGTGACGACCACGCGGCCGTCGTGCGGGTAGCCGGTCTCGACCGACACCGGCCCGAGGTCCGCGGTCGCGTACTGGTGGATCTGCAGGCCGCCGTCGGTCGCGGTCGCCAGGTAGCCGTCCAGGCTCGCGAACGTGCGCATGATGTTGGGCGGGCAGCAGGCGCAGTCGAACCAGCCGCGGCGCCCGTGAGCGGGGGAGCGGTTCTCGTCCTGGTGCGCGTGGTCCCGCTGCTGCAGGGGGTTCACGTAGAAGTACTCGGTGCCCGCCAGGCTCACGCCGGCCAGGAACGCGTTGTACAGCAGGCGCTCGATCGCGTCGGCGTAGACCGGCTTGCCGGTGGCGAGCAGCAGGCGCCACGCCCACTGCACACCGCCGATGGCCGCGCAGGTCTCGGCGTAGCCACGGTCGGTCGGCAGCTCGTAGGGGTCGCCGAACGCCTCCCAGTCCCAGCGCGCCCCGAGGCCGCCGGTGATGAACGCCTTCGTCGCCATCATGTCGGCGAACTGCCGCTCGCTCGCGGCCAGCAGCTCGGTGTCGCCGGTCTCGATCGCGACGTCGACGGCGCCGGCTGCCAGGTACACGGCGCGGACGGCGTGGCCCTCGACGGTCGTGGCCTGCCGGCTCGGCACCCGGTCGGAGAAGTACGTCGGCTCACCGCCGGCGCGCTCGATGATGCCCGTGCCGCGGGCGTCGACGAACCAGTGCGCCAGGTCGAGGTACTCACGGTTGGCGGTCTCGCGGTACAGCTCGACGAGGCCCATCTCGACGACGGGGTGGCCGTCGACGTCGCGGGTCTTCGGCGTGCCGTCCGGTGCGGTCCCGTCGCCGAACGTGCGGACCAGGTGGTCGGCGTTCTTGATCGCGACCTCGAGCAGGCCGGTGTCGCCCGTCGCACGGTGCTGCGCCACGGCCGCCTGGTACAGGTGGCCGGCGCAGTACATCTCGTGGCTCCACTTGAGGTCCGTGTACCGCTCGCCCTTCCCACGGATCTGCTGCACGGAGTCGAGGTAGCCGTCGTCGGCCTGCGCCTGGGCGTACAGGGCGGTGACCTCGCGCTGCAGTTCGAGCAGGTCCTCGGACGGGGCGCGGCCGTACTCCCACGCCACCGCCTCGAGCCACTTCGTCACGTCCGAGTCCATGAAGATCGGGCCGGTGGCCTCGCCCTCCTCGAGCCCCGCGGCGATGCGCAGGTTCCGGAAGTTGCCGGCGGTCTCGAGGAGGGCGTACCCGCCGCGGACCGCGTCACGGCCGTTGCGCTCCTGCCGGAGTGCCCAGAAGCCGCCGGTGATCCGGGCGTCGCCCGTCGGCAGGGGCCGGAGCGTGAGGTGCGCGTCGGCGGTCGGGAGGACCGGGGTCGCGGTGTGCGCACGGCTGTCGGTCGCGAGCGTGGTGGTCATGTCGCCTCCTTGCGATGTGACTGGGACCGTCCCGGTGCCGCCGTTCGTGCAGCGTTTCGGAAAACGGTTTCTGCGGTGGACGTTACGACACTGGTCTTCGCCGCGCAAGAGGAGTGCTGGGTTTTCTGCGTATGCTCATCGTCACGTCCCGCGATCCGGAAAGGAACTTGCCGTGACCCTCGAGCGCACCGGTGCCGACCGCAGCACGCAGCCCGTCCGGATCACCGACGTCGCCGCGCTCGCCGGGGTGTCGATCGGCACGGCGTCGAAGGCGCTCAACGGCACCGGACAGCTCCGCGACTCCACGCGGGCACGGGTCAAGGACGCCGCCGAGAAGCTCGGGTTCGTCGGCGACGCCCGGGCCCGTGCGCTGTCCTCCGGTCGGACCTACACGGTCGGCATGATCACCACCGACTCCTTCGGTCGGTTCTCGATCCCCGTGCTCCTCGGTGCCGAGGACGCCCTGTCCGCCGGGCAGATGGCGGTCCTGCTCTGCGACACCCGCGACGACCACGTCCGCGAGGCCCACTACCTCCGCTCCCTCGTAGCCCGCGGCGTCGACGGGATCATCGTGACCGGACGCTCCGCCGACCCGCGACCGCCGATCGACGTGGCGATCCCGGTCGTGTACGCGTTCACGCCGTCGACCTCGGCCGACGACGTGTCGATCACCCTCGACGACTCCGCCGGGTCCGCGCTCGTCGCCGCGCACGTGCTGACGCTCGGGCGGCAGCGGGTCGCCGTCGTCACCGGGCCCGCGCGGCACCGTTCCGCCGAACGTCGCGTGGCGGGAGCGGCCTCCGTGCTCGGGTCACGATTGGTCACGCCGCCGCTGTTCGGCGAGTGGTCGGAGCGGTGGGGGCGCCAGGCCGTCGACGTGCTCGCGCGGCAGTCGCCCGACGTCGACGCGATCGTGTGCGGCAGCGATCAGATCGCCCGCGGCGTGTGCGATCGGCTTCGGGAGCTCGGACGCTCGGTCCCCGAGGACGTCGCCGTCACCGGGTACGACGACTGGGACGTGATGGTGCTCGCCTCGAGGCCGCCGCTGACGACGGTGGACCTGCGGCTCGAGGAGCTCGGGCGCGTGGCCGGGCAGGCGTTGCTCGGGCTGATCGACGGCGGTGCGGCGGCCTCGGCGACGGTCACCCCGTCCCTCGTGATCCGCGAGAGCACCGCCGGCGCGTAGCCCGCCCCGCGCCGTCGCGCCCGCCGCGCCCGTCCGCCGAGGTTCCGAAATCTCGGCATCTGGGCGGGACTCCGAGCCGTTCGTGGAACCTCGGCGCACCGGCGGCGGCGAGTCGTGGAACCTCGGCGGGGAAGGGTCGGGCGAGTCGTCGCCGCGTCGGGGTCCGTCGGGGCGCGCCGAAGGCCGTTGCCCGGAGTTCCCGCTCGGCGCCCGGGGCTCCGAGATTTCGGCATCTGGGCGAGGATCCGAGGCGGTCGTGGAACCTGGGCGCTGCGCGGGCGGCGAGTTGTGGAACCTCGGCGGACGTGAGCGGGGTGTCTCGACTGGTGGGGTAGGCGAGAAGGGCGGCGCGCGCGGACGTTGCGAGAGTGAGCGCTCACGTGCCAGGATGTGAGCGCTCACGGAGGACGACGGAGTTCTGGAGGAACGCATGGGCGACGACCCCACCCAGCAGGTCGCGAACGGCCGCACGACACTCGGGATCGAGCTCGGCTCCACCCGCATCAAGGCATGCCTGGTGGACGAGGACCTCGTCCCCATCGCCGCCGGCTCCCACGAGTGGGAGAACGAGTTCGTCGACGGCCGCTGGACCTACTCGCTCGACGCCGTCGAGACCGGCCTCCGGGCCGCGTACGCCGCGCTCGTCGCCGACGTCGAAGCGCAGTTCGGCGTGCGTCCGACCACGTTCCGCGCGGTCGGCGTGAGCGCGATGATGCACGGCTACCTGGCGTTCGACGCCGCAGGCGACCTGCTCGTGCCGTTCCGGACCTGGCGGAACACCTCGACCGGACCCGCAGCCGAACAGCTCAGCGAGGCACTGGCCTTCAACGTGCCGCTCCGCTGGTCGATCGCACACCTGTACCAGGCGGTCCTCGACGAGGAACCGCACGTGGCCGAGGTCGCCGGCATCACGACGCTCGCGGGCTACGTGCACCGACGACTCACCGGACGGAACGTGCTCGGCGTCGGGGATGCCTCCGGCGTGTTCCCGATCGAGGGCGGACCCGTCGACAGCGGCCCCGGAGACCCGGGCGCGAAGGACTTCGACCAGGCCATGCTCGCCACCGCGCAGGACCTGATCGGTGTGCGGGACCTGCGGTCCCTGCTGCCCGAGGTCCTCGTCGCCGGTGCCGAAGCCGGTGAGCTGACCCCTGAGGGCGCCGCGTGGCTCGACCCCACCGGCACGCTCGAACCCGGCGCGCCGCTCTGCCCGCCCGAGGGTGACGCCGGCACCGGCATGGTCGCGACGAACGCCGTCGCACCCCGCACCGGCAACGTCAGCGTCGGCACGAGCATCTTCGCGATGGTGGTCCTCGAGCACCCGCTGAGCACGCCGCACGAGGAACTCGACGTCGTGACCACCCCGGCGGGCGACGCCGTGGCGATGGTGCACTGCAACAACGGCGCCAGCGAGATCGCGAGCTGGGCGAAGGTCTTCGGACGGTTCGCCGAAGCGGCCGGGCAGCCCCTCGACGTCGACACCGTCTACGCGACACTGCTCACCGAATCGATCGCGGACAGCACCGACCCCGACGCCGGCGGCCTGCTCTCGTTCAACTACCTGGCCGGCGAACCCGTCACCCACGTCGAGGACGGCCGGCCCCTGCTGCTCCGCACCCCCGACGCCCGCTTCACCCTGGGCAACCTGGTCCGCTCCGAGGTACACGGCGCGTTCGCCACCCTGGCGATCGGCATGGACGTGCTGCACGGCGAGCGGGTGCAGGTCGACCGGATGACCGCGCACGGCGGGCTCTTCCGCACGCCCGGCGCCCCGCAGCGTCTGCTCGCCGCGGCACTGCGGGTGCCGATCGCCCTCGAGGAGACCGCGGGCGAGGGCGGAGCGTGGGGCATCGCCGTCCTGGCCGCCTACCTCGAGCACACCGACCAACAGCTCCCCGACTTCCTGTCGGACACCGTGTTCGGCGGGGACGCCGTGCACGTGGCCGAGCCCGAGCCGGCCGACGTCGACGGCTTCCAGACCTACCTGGGCCGCTACCGGGCCGCACTGCCCGTGCAGGACGTGGCGGCGGCGGCGACCCGCCCCAGCGCGACCACGCGCCCGACCGAGCAGACCGACGGCGCCGACCCGCGCCTTCCGGCAGAGCAGGAAGCGACCCGATGACCGACGCGACCCAGCAGGACGCGACCCAGCAGAACGCGACCCAGCACGCCGACGCGACCGACCCGACCACGCGCCAGGCAGTGGCGACCACCCGGGAACGCGTCGCCCGCCTGCACGGCGAACTCGTCCGCTACGGCCTGGTGATCTGGACCGGCGGCAACGTCTCCGAGCGTGTGCCCGGCACCGACCTGTTCGTCATCAAGCCGAGCGGCGTCTCGAGCGACGACCTGACCCCCGAGAACCAGGTCGTCTGCACCCTCGACGGCGAGCCGGCCGACGGCTGGGGCAACGAGCACGGACCGAGCTCCGACACCGCCGCGCACGCCCACGTGTACCGGAACATGCCCGAGGTCGGCGGTGTCGTGCACACCCACTCGACGTACGCGACGGCGTGGGCCGCACGAGCGGAACCCATCCCGTGCGTGATCACCGCGATGGCCGACGAGTTCGGCGGGCCGATCCCGGTCGGCCCGTTCGCGATCATCGGCGACGACTCCATCGGCCACGGCATCGTCGAGACGCTGACCGGCCACCGATCCCGCGCGGTCCTCATGCAGAACCACGGCGTCTTCACGATCGGCAAGGACGCGAAGGACGCCGTCAAGGCCGCCGTGATGTGCGAGGACGTCGCCCGCACCGTGCACATCGCGAAGCAGGGCGGGGACGTGGTCCCGATCGCGCAAGCAGACATCGATCGACTCTTCGATCGCTACCAGAACGTCTACGGACAGAACCCCGAAGGAGCCATGCAATGACGCAGGAGACCACCGTCGACCCCCAGGCCACGCTCGACGGCTACGAGGTCTGGTTCCTCACCGGCTCCCAGGGGCTGTACGGCGAGGAGACGCTGCGCCAGGTGGAGGAGCAGAGCAAGGCCGTGCACGCCGAGCTGGCCGGCGCCCTGCCGGTCAAGCTCGTCTGGAAGCCGGTCCTGAAGGACGCCGACGGCATCCGGCGCGCCCTGATCGAGGCCAGCGCCGACGACAAGGTCATCGGCGTCACCACCTGGATGCACACCTTCAGCCCCGCGAAGATGTGGATCGGTGGCCTGCAGGCGCTGACGAAGCCGCTGCTGCACCTGCACACGCAGGCGAACGTCACGCTGCCGTGGGCGGACATCGACTTCGACTTCATGAACCTCAACCAGGCCGCGCACGGCGACCGTGAGTTCGGCTACGCGCTCGCACGCCTCGGTGTCCGACACGCCACCGCCGTCGGGCACGTCTCGGATCCCCGCGTCCAGCAGCGGGTGTCGAACTGGACCCGTGCCGCAGCCGGTGCCGCAGCAGTCCGTGAGCTGAAGCTCACCCGCTTCGGCGACAACATGCGCTACGTCGCCGTCACCGAGGGCGACAAGACCGAGGCCGAGATCGAGCTCGGCGTGCAGGTGAACACCTGGGCGGTGAACGAGCTGGCAGCGGCCGTGTCCGCCGCGTCGGACCACGAGATCGACGCGCTCGTGGCGACCTACGAGCGCGACTACGACGTGGACCCGTCACTCCGCAGCGCCGGCGGCGAACGACACGCGGCGCTCCGCGACGGCGCCGCCATCGAGATCGGCCTCCGCACCCTGCTGGCGCAGAACGGCTCCGCCGCCTTCACGACCAACTTCGAGGACCTCGGCACGCTCAAGCAGCTGCCCGGCCTCGCGGTCCAGCGCCTGATGGCGGACGGCTACGGCTTCGGCGCCGAGGGCGACTGGAAGACGGCCGTCCTGGTCCGTGCGATGAACGTCGCCGGCGCCGGACTGCCCGGTGGTGCGAGCCTGATGGAGGACTACACCTACGACCTCACGCCCGGTGCTGAGAAGATCCTCGGTGCCCACATGCTCGAGGTCTCGCCCACGCTCACCACCACGAAGCCGACGCTGGAGATCCACCCGCTCGGCATCGGCGGCAAGGACGACCCGGTCCGCCTGGTCTTCACCGCCGACTCCGGCGAGGCCGTGGTGGTCGCGCTCTCCGACACCCGCGACGGCTTCCGCCTGACCGCGAACGTCGTCGACGTCGTGCCGCCGACTTCCGCGTTGCCCAAGTTGCCGGTCGGCCGTGCCGTCTGGGAGCCGCGTCCGTCGTTCCCCGTCGCCGCCGAGGCCTGGCTCACCGCCGGCGCCGCCCACCACACCGTGATGACGACGGCCGTCGGTCTGCAGGTGGTCGAGGACCTCGCGACCATGGTCGGCACCGAGTTCCTGGTCATCGACGAGCACACCACCGCCCGCGGCTTCCGTGACGAGCTTCGTCTCCAGCAGACGTGGCACCGTCTCGACCGCGGCTTCTGAGGGACGCGGACCGTACGATGAGCGACGTGATCGCAGAGCAGCGCACGCGGACGAACTGGGCGGGCAACGTCACCTACCGGGCGTCCGGTCTGGCGCGTCCGACGTCGGTGGCCGCGTTGCAGGAACTGGTCGCGTCGACCCCGCGCCTGACGGCGCTCGGCTCACGGCACTCCTTCAACACGATCGCCGACACCGACGCCGTGCAGGTGTCGCTGCAGGACCTGCCGCCGGTCCTCGACATCGACACGTCGCGTCGTGTGGTCCGCGTGGCCGCCGGCATGACGCACAGTCGGGTCGCGGCCGGTCTGGAGGCCCGTGGCTGGGCACTCGGGAACCTCGCGTCCCTGCCGCACATCTCCACGGCCGGGGCCGTCGCCACGGGCACGCACGGCTCCGGCGTCCGCAACCCGTCGCTCGCGCAGGCGGTGGTCGGGCTCGACGTCGTCCGCGCTTCCGGCGCGATCGAGCACGTCGATGCGTCCTCGCCGGACGGGGCCCTCGACGCCCACCGGGTGGCCATCGGCGCGCTCGGGGTCGTCACCACGGTGGAGCTCGCGATCGAGCCGACGTTCGAGGTCGCCACGACGGTGCACCTCGACCTGCCGTGGGACGCGGTGTCCGAGCACTTCGACCAGGTCATGTCCGACGCCTACTCGGTGTCGATGTTCACCTCGTTCGACGACCGCGGTGCCCGGCAGGTCTGGGTGAAGCACCGCGTGGACGAGCCCTCGCCCACCGTCGACCTCGTCGCCCTCGGAGCGCGGCCCGCCACCGGCCCCGTGCACCCGGGGGAGAACGACCCCGCCGGCGTCACCGAGCAGGGCGGCGTCCCCGGGCCGTGGGCCGAGCGGCTGCCGCACTTCCGGTCCTCGTTCACGCCGTCGACCGGTGCCGAGATCCAGGCCGAGTACTTGATCCCGGCAGCGTCGGCAGTGTCCGCGCTCGAGGCCCTCCGTCCGCTCGAGTCGGTGTTCGCGCCGATCCTCATCGCCGCCGAGATCCGTACGATCGCGCCCGACACCGCCTGGCTCGCGCCGTCGTCCGGTCGGCAGTCGGTCGGCATCCACTTCACGTTCCGCCGGGACGCCGCAGCCGTGGCGGCCGCGGTGACGCGGATCGAGGAAGCGCTCGCGCCCTTCGACCCGCGGCCGCACTGGGGCAAGGTGTCCGGCGTGAGCGTCGAGCGTCTGCACGAGGCGTACCCGCGGCTGTCGGACTTCGCTGCGGTCGCGCGCGACGTCGACCCCACGGGCCGGTTCCGCAACGCGTACCTGGCGCGCGTCCTGTCCTGACGGGGCGTGCCGCGTGGCACCACGACTGGGGCGTGCGCGTGACGACACCGGTTCCGTAGCCTCCTCGGAGGCAACGGAGGGGAGCACAGTGACGCTGCCGATCGCCGGGTGGTACCCGGACCCGCAAGACTCGAACCGCACACGGTGGTGGGACGGAGCACGTTGGGGAGCACTCGCACCCCAACCTGCTGTAGCTGTCCCCGCGCCACAGTGGGAGCCGGCACCGCGTCCGCCCGCGCCGTCGGAGTACCGCGCGGCCGTCACCGAGCAACCGCTCCGAGGGCGGAAGGCCCGGATCGCCAAGGACCGGGCGACCCGTGCAGCGAATCCGTTCGGGTACGCCGGGCTGGTCCTCGCGCTGCTCGGGTTCATCGTCAACGTGTTCGCGATCCCCGGGATCCTGGGGATCGTCTTCGGCGCGATCGGTCTGGCACGCGCCGGGCAGCTCACCGGGCAACGGATCACCGGGTTCGGAGTATCACTCGCAGCGGTCATCCTCGGGTTGGCGGCGTCGGCTGCCTTCGTCGTGCGAGCGGCACAGCTGCTCGCGTGACGACAGGTGTCCCGCACCGTTGAGCGCGATGCGGGACACCCGGGTCCTCAGTCCCTGCGGGACAGGTCGATCAGGAGCCTGACCACGGTCACGAGCAAGCTCGCGATCCCCAGCCAGGGCACCCGACGCCTGGACCGATCATCGGTGTCGTTCGACATCGGTGACCTCCTGGTGTCGTCGCCGGCTGACACGAGGAGCTTCGACCAAGGGACGCGTCGCCGAGCGTGCTCGGCTACCATCGGTTCCGAGCGTTGGACTCGGGATGGTTGGTTCATCCCTTGGCTTTCCACTCGGAAGGCAAATCGAAGCCCGGAACTGTTGTCGCAGTCCCGGGCTTCGTGCTTTCGCCCGGATCGCGCTCCGGCGGTGGCGCGACCGGGTCAAGCCTACGACGAGCTGTCCGGTGACATTCCGGTCGTTGCTCACAGCGGTTTCCCGCCGGATGTGCGGGCGGCCCGCCGGTTCGTCGCTGGGAGCGCACATGTGCATCCACAAAGGTCGGGGGATGGCGAACTTCAACCGCATCCTCGGCATGGCCTCGAAGGTCATCGACAAGCAGCTCCAGAAGCGTGGGCAGGGGGACGGTGCGCCCGGCAACGGAGCGCAGCGCGCTGGCGGGACCGACTGGCGTGACGTCGTCCGCGGTGCAGCGGACCGGCTGACGGGCGACGACCGGAGCCAGCAGCAGCGGCCGCAGCAGCAGTACGGCCAGCAGCAGTACGGGCAGGCGCCCCAGCAGCAGTACGGCCAGCAGCAGCCCGGCCAGCAGCAGCAGCACGGTCCGGCCGACTCGGACAAGGTCGCCCTGGCGAAGTACGACTACCTGCTCCGCACCTCGTCACCGGACCAGCTCGAGCAGGTCCACCACGACGCCTTCGCCCGCCTCACCCCGGCGCAGCGGCAGCAGGTGCGCAACCGCCTGAACTCCGAACTCCCGCCGCACGAGCACCTGCGCGACGACTCGGCGGGCGGCATGGCGCGCGCGATGACCCGCGGCGAGGTCCGCCGTCCGGGCCTGATCCGCCGCGTCCTCGGCGGCTCGAGCAACGGCAACGGCAACGGCCGCGGGCGTGGTGGTGCCTTCGCCGGCGGTGCCGCGGTCGGCGCCGGCGCGATGGCGCTCGGCGGCATCGGTGTCGCGGTCGCCGGGGGAGCGGTGCTGAGCGCCGCCGCCGGGCCCGTGCTGGCCGAGGCAGCGAACCTCGGCGTCGACTTCGACGGCATCGCCTCGGGCATCGGCGACCTCGGACTGGCCGACCTCGGGGCCGACCTCGGTGCTGACCTCGGCGGCGGCTTCGAGGGGATCGCGGGCGAGGGTGAGCAGCTCCTCGGCGGCCTCGGTGAGCAGGCGTCGGGCCTCGGCGAGCAGGCCTCGAACCTGGGCAACGACTTCCTCGGGGGCCTGTTCGACCGCTGACCCACGCCCCTCGGGTGGACTCGGTGCAGATCCATCGGGAATAGACGGACGTCGCACGGCACTTGGATTGTTTCGTCGTGCGACGTCTGTCGCACGCGGGATTCGGACGGGCGACCGCCGCGGTGTCAGGATGGACGCCGCCCGGCGACCCGGTCCGTGCAACCACAGCGGCTGCAGCACGGTCGCCACCACCCTTCCCACGAGGAGCACCACCGTCATGAGACGCCCGAACCGCCTGACGATCACCGCGGCCGTCGCCGCAGCAGCAGCCCTGGTCCTGACCGGCTGCTCGGGTGGGAGCTCGTCCGACGACGGTGACGGCACGGCCAAGGGCGGCACGCTCAACATCCTGACGACGGCCACCGCGGTGCACCTCGACCCGGCGACGAGCCAGAACCTGAACATCACCACCTTGGGTCTGGTGCTCCGCCGGCTGACGGCGTGGGACGTCGAGCCCGGCAAGGCCGCCAAGGTGGTGCCGGACCTGGCGACGAACACCGGCGACTCGAGCGACGGCGGCAAGACCTGGACGTACCACCTGAAGGACGGGCTGAAGTTCCAGGACGGCACGCCGATCACCACGAAGGACATCAAGTGGGGCATCGAGCGCTCGTTCGCGCCGACCCTGACCGGTGGCCTGAGCTACCACAAGTCGCTCCTGGTCGGTGGCGAGGACTACAAGGGCCCGTTCGACGGCAAGACCCTCGACAGCATCGAGACGCCTGACGACTCGACCATCGTCTTCAAGCTCAACGCCGCGTACGGCGACTGGCCGTGGCTCGTGTCGATGCCGGCGTTCGCTCCGGTTCCCGACGGCGACGGCACGGACACGGGTGCGTACGACAGCAAGCCGGTCGCGTCCGGGCCGTACCAGGTGCAGTCGAACACCCAGGGCTCGCAGATCACCCTCGTCCGGAACAAGCAGTGGAGCGCGAAGACCGACGACGTCCGCACCGCCGGCCCGTCGAAGGTCGTGTTCAAGGAGAGCCAGGATCCGTCGACCGTCACGCAGACGCTGATCGCCGACAACGGTGACGCGAAGGACTCCTTCGGCGCGAGCTACCTCGGCGCAGCCGAGCTGAACCAGGTGCGGAGCAACCCCGCCGCCCAGGACCGCCTCGCCACGTCGAAGGCCGGCCCGATCAACTACATGGCGATCAACACCCAGAAGGGATCGCTCAAGGACCTCAAGGTCCGTCAGGCCCTGCAGTACGCCGTCGACAAGAAGTCGTACCGGATCGCTGCGGGCGGCGCGCTCGCCGGTTCGTACGCCACGACCCTCATCACCCCGGGCATCGCGGGCCGCGAGGACTACGACCTGTACAAGCCCGCCGCGAACGGTGACGTCGCGAAGGCGAAGCAGCTCCTCGAGGACGCGGGCGTGTCCGACCTCAAGCTGACCCTGGCGACCCAGAACGACCCGACCTACCTCGCCCAGGCGCAGGCGCTGCAGTCCGGCCTCAAGCGCGCCGGCATCACCGTCACGCTGAAGCCGCTCGACGCGGACTCGTTCTACACCGCGACGACCGACGGCACCGACTTCGACCTGGCGCTGTTCAGCTGGCAGCCGGACTTCCCGAGCGCGAACGCCAACATCCAGCCGCTCTACGACTCGTCGCAGATCGGTGGCGGCGGCTACAACGTCTCGAAGTACAGCAACCCCGACGTGGACGCCCTGATCAAGAAGGCCAGCGCCACCGTCGACCAGCAGGACGCGCAGAAGCTGTGGGTCGAAGCGGACAAGAAGATCATGGCCGACGCGCCGATCGTCCCGCTGACCTACGCGAAGCAGTCGTTCCTGGCCGGTTCGAACTTGCAGAACTTCCAGATCGCGGACTTCCCGGCGTACCCGAACTACCTCAAGGTCTCGCTCGCGAAGTGAGTTCGCCGCTGCTCGAGGTCGAGGGGCTCCACGTCGCGTTCGGCGACGCGGAGCCCGTCGTCCGTGACGTCTCCTTCACCCTGACCCCCGGTCGTGTGCTCGCCCTCGTGGGGGAGTCCGGCTCCGGCAAGTCCGTCAGCGCCATGAGCGTGCTCGGCCTGCTGCCGCCCGAGGCGCGGGTCTCCGGCAGCGTCCGGTTCCGTGGCGAGGAGCTCGTCGGTGCCTCCGACGACACGCTCCGTGCCGTTCGCGGCGCCGGCATCGGCGTCGTGTTCCAGGAACCGATGAACTCGTTCACGCCGGTGCTGTCCATCGGCACGCAGGTCGCCGAGGCGATCCGGGCGCACCCGACGGACCTCGACCGTGCGGCGGTCTCCGCGCGCGTCGACGAGCTGCTGCGTGCCGCAGGCCTCACCGACCCCGAGCGCATCCGCAAGGCCTACCCGCACGAACTGTCCGGCGGGCAGCTGCAGCGCGCCATGATCGCGATGGCCCTGGCCGGGGACCCGGTCGCGCTGATCGCCGACGAGCCGACGACCGCGCTGGACGTCACGGTGCAGGCCGGGATCCTCGACCTGCTCCGCCGACTCGGTCGCGAGCGCTCCTTGGCCGTCCTGCTCATCACGCACGACATGGGTGTGGTGGCGGACGTCGCGGACGAGCTCCTGGTGATGCGCCGCGGCGACCCCGTCGAGCACGGCATGGTGGCCGAGGTCTTCGCGCACCCGTCCGCCGACTACACGCGCGAGCTCCTCGCCGCAGTCCCCAGCCTGGAGGCCCGTCCCGCGCCCGCCACGCCGGCTGCGGGCCCCGAGACTCGGCCTGGACGACAGGACGCGGCCCCCGGGACGCACGCCGTGTCGTCGAACGCGAGTCTCGGTCCGACCGAAGCGAGTCTCACGGAGGCGAGTCGCGCCTCCCGGCTGCCGGTCGCGCAGCTGCGCGACGTCGCCGTGCGGTACTCGCGCCGCGGCGGACCGACCGTCTCGGGCATCGAACTGGACCTGCGGGCCGGCGAGACCGTCGGCCTGGTGGGGGAGTCCGGGTCGGGCAAGTCGACCATCGGACGCGCCCTGGCGGGGCTGGTGCCCGTCGTCGCCGGCTCGGTCGAGGTCGACGGCAGCGACCTGCGGACCGCCAAGGGCCGACGGCTCCGCGAGCTCCGCAGCCGCGTCGGCATCGTCTTCCAGGACCCGGCGTCGTCACTCAACCCACGGCAGACCATCGGCTGGAGCATCGCCGAACCGCTCCTCGTGCACGGGACGGCCTCGGCTGCCGACCGTGCGGAACGCGTCCGTGACCTGCTGACCGCCGTGCAGCTCGACCCCTCGTGGGCCGAGCGGTTCCCGCACCAGCTCTCCGGTGGACAGCGCCAGCGGGTCGCCGTCGCGCGGGCACTGGCGCTCCGTCCGGCGCTCGTCATCGCCGACGAGCCCACCTCGGCGCTCGACGTGACCGTGCAGGCGGCCGTGCTCGACCTGCTCGCGCAGCTGCAGGACGAGTTCGGGTTCGGCATGCTCCTCATCAGCCACGACCTGGCCGTCGTCCGACAGCTCGCCGACGAGGTCGTCGTCCTGCACGACGGTCGCGTGGTCGAGCGGGGGACCACGGACGCCGTCCTCGACGACCCGCAGCAGGACTACACGCGCATGCTGCTCGCAGCGGCGCCCGTCGCCGATCCCGTGCGACAGGCGGCCCGCCGCGAAGCCTGGCGCGCCTGGGAAGGAGTGTCCTCGTGACCGCCAACGTCGTCGAGCGCCCCGTGGCCTCGTCCGGACGCACCACCGGCTTCCGCGCCGTGGTGCGCCGCATCCGGCAGGACCGCTGGGCCGTGACCTCGGCCGTCGTCATCGTCGTGTTCCTCGTGGTCGCCGTCGCGGCGCCGCTCATCAGCGCCGTCACCGGCCAGGACCCCTACGGGTACGACATCGACGCGCTCAACTCGTTCGGGGCGCCGAAGGGCTTCGGCGGGGGGATCAGCGGCGAGCACTGGTTCGGCGTCGAGCCGCTGACGGGTCGCGACCTGTTCGCGATCGTGACGTACGGTGCGCGGACGTCGCTCGGCATCGGGCTCGCGGCGACCTTCCTGTCGATCGTCATCGGGGTGCTCGTCGGCGTCACCACCGGCTTCTTCGGCGGCTGGTACGACCGCGTGCTCTCCCGCGTGGTCGACGTGATCTTCGGCTTCCCGTCGCTCGTCTTCATGATCGCCCTGACCGCGATCGTGCCGACGTCGTTCCCGAAGCCCGTCCTGGTCGTGCTCGTCATCGGGTTCTTCGGATGGCCGTCCGTCGCCCGCGTCGTCCGCGGCCAGACGCTGTCGCTCGTCAGCCGGAACTACGTCGTCGCCTCCACCGCGATGGGCGCCGGCCGGTGGCACGTCATCCGCACCCAGCTGCTGCCGAACCTCGCGGCGACGATCACCGTCTACGCGACGATCTCGATCCCGTCGATGATCGGCGCCGAAGCCGCGCTGTCGTTCCTGGCGGTCGGCGTGACCCCACCGACGCCCTCGTGGGGCCGCAGCATCGGCGACGCCGTCGGCTGGGTGCAGACCGACCCCATGTACCTCGTGTTCCCCGGAGCGGCCCTGTTCCTCATCACCCTCGCGTTCAACGTGCTCGGCGACGCCCTGCGTGACGCCCTCGACCCGAGAGGAGCACGCCGATGAGCACGCTCCGCTTCATCGCGATCCGCGTCCTCGGTGCAGCCGTCGTGCTGCTCGTCGTCGCGGCGATCACCTACGCACTGTTCATGCTGCTGCCGACGAACCCCGCGCGGGCGATCTGCGACAAGCCCTGCACGCCGGACCGGCTGCGCGAGGTGCAGGCGTTCCTGGGCACCGACAAGCCCTGGCTGGCGCAGTTCGGCGCCTACCTGGCGGGGATCTTCACCGGCCGCACGTTCGGCAGCGGCGCATCCGTGATCACCTGCGCCGCACCGTGCTTCGGGTACTCGTTCCAGCTGCACGAGAGCGTCACCGACCTGATCCTGTCCCGGCTGCCCGTCACCGCGTCGATCGCTGTCGGTGCCGCCGTGCTCTGGCTCGTCGCCGGGGTGTTCGGCGGAGCGGTCTCGGCGCTCCGTCGCGGCACGTTCGTCGACCGGGCCGTGATGACCGTCGCGGTCGCCGGGGTCTCGTCGCCGGCGTACCTGATCGGGTTGCTCGGCATCCTGCTGTTCGGGTTCGTACTCGGCATCCTGCCGACGAGCGGGTACGTCGCGTTCACCGACGACCCGGTCGGCTGGTTCACCCACCTGATCCTGCCGTGGTGCGTGCTCGCGTTCATCAGCGCCGCGATCTACGCGCGCCTGACCCGTGGCGAGATGCTCGAGTCGATGTCGCAGGACTTCGTCCGGACCGCTCGGGCCAAGGGCCTGCGCGAGCGACAGGTCGTCGTGCGGCACGGACTGCGCACCGCGATCCTGCCGGTGGTGACGCTGTTCGGGCTCGACCTCGGGTCGCTGCTCGGCGGTGCGGTCATCACCGAGAAGGTGTTCTCGATGCAGGGCCTCGGCGCGCTGCTCATCGACGCCGTGCACACCCTCGACCTGCAGGTCGTCGTCGGCTTCACGTTGTTCTCGGCGCTGCTGATCGTCACCGCGAACGTGATCGTCGACGTGGTCTACGCGTTCGTCGACCCGCGGGTGCGGCGCCGGGCGTAGCTCAGGCGGCGTCCCACCAGCGCAGCACGCGGGTGCCGTGGAGCGTGAGCCACTTCGACGGCTCGCCCTCGGGGACGTCGACCTCGAACCACTGCCGACCCGGTGGCCGCGTTCCCTGCGTCCACGTCCCGTCGTCGTTCCTGGCGGCTCGGACGACCTCGATCGCCTCGGCCGCTCGGGGGTCCGGCGCGGTACCATCCTGCAGCGCAGCAACCCGCAGGTGGTCGGTGACCCGCAGCGCCGAGTAGATCCACCGCAGCGGGTACGCGAACCGGGTCGCCCACGGCCCGACGAGCTCGCCGTCGTGCTTCCGGAACAGCAGCCGTCGTTCGAGCAGGTACTCGGTGCCGCGGAGTCGAGCCGCTCGGAGTTCCGCCGCGCGGGGGTGGGTGCCGCCGGTCAGCTGCTCGTGCTGCAGGAGCCCCTCGATCACGTTGAGGGTCGAGTGGAACGACGACACCGTCGACCCCTCGATCCACTCGCAGTTCCAGCCGCCGTCGTCCAGCTGGTGGTCGAGGAACCACTCCGCCAGCTGCCCGACGTCGGCACCGAGCCATGCGCCGTTCGCCAGGGTGAAGGCGTTGATGCAGCAGTCGACCTCGCCGCTCCAGTACGGAAGGTCCTCGTACTCCCAGCGGCTGTTCGTCGCGAGGCGTGCAGCCGTGTCCCCGAGGACGGCCGGATTGAGCCCCCAATCGCGCAGGGCGTTCAGCGACCAGGTCGTCGCCGTGTAGGGCTGTCCGGGCTCGTCCGCCTCGGGACCGTCGAAGTCGAAGTCCGCCGGGAAGTACGCGCCGCCGGCCCACTGCCCGTCGGGGTCCTGGTGCGCGAGCATCGCCGCCCCGAGGCCCTCGGTCGCGACCCGTGCCCGGGTCTGCTGCCACACCGACGGCGGCGCACCGGTCAGGTCACGCTCGACCTGCCACCGGACCGCCGGGTCCGAGTCGAGCAGCCACTCGACCACCGCGTCGTCGCTCATGGCGCGGAGGCTACGCCGTGCGGCGCACGCGCGGTGGATCAGAAGTAGGTGATGCCGTGCGGGGTCCGAGGGGGCAGGAGCATCGCGCGCAGCAGCTCGACCGACGCGGGGTCCGCAGCGCGGACCAGGCCGGCGGCCGCCAGGGTGACGGGCGAGACCGACCCGATGAGCAGCGCACCGAGCTCTGCCACGTCGAGCTGGACGTCGGAACCGGCCGCGTCGGCGTCGTCGGCGATGCGCGTGACGCTGCCACGGGCCTCCTGGACGTCCAGCCGGTACGTGCCGGTCGTGTGGCCGAGCGCATCGGTGACCGCGAGGGTCAGCGAGCCGTCGACGGCGAACGGCCGCGACTCGAGCACCGCGGCCACGTCGAGGACGCGCAGCCAGACGTGGTCCTCTTCGTGGTCGACGTCGTACGCACGGTTGTCGCCGAGGGCCGCGACGATCGGGTCGTCGAGCCGCGAGCGGTTGTACTTCACGACGTCGTTCAGGTCGATCGAGAGCACGAACTCCCACAGCGCCGTGTAGGCCTGGTCGTTCGCGTAGACCAGGTCGACGATCTCGAGTGCGGTGTCGGAACCCCGGTCCTCCTTGACGCGCCATGTGACGTAGCCGTCGATCTCGTCGGTGCCGTCGGCACGGTGCACCGCCGCACGGACGTCCTTCGCCTTCTGGCCGTCGTTGCCGAGCAGTCCGAAGACCACCGGCCAGGTGCCCGCGTTGCGGACCATCGAGCCGGGCGTGCGGGTGTGGAAGCGCTCGAAGACCGCCTTGCCGGGGCCGTCGGCGAGCCACTGCGGCGTGACGACGGACACCGCGCCCGACGTCGGGGAGAGGAGGGGGAGCGCGCGTTCGCGACGCACGCGCACCGCGCGCTCGCGGATCGCGCTGCCGAAGCCGAAGCGGCGGTAGATCGTGCCCTCGGACGCGGTCAGGGACGCCACGGCGTAGCCCTCGGCGACACCGCGCTCGAGCGCGTGCGTCATCATGCGGCGCAGGATGCCGCGGCGACGCTCGGTCGGCCGGACCGTGACCGCGGAGATGGCCTGCGTGTCGACGGACGACCCGTCGCCCCAGCTCAGCGCCTTGCGGAACCACGTGAAGGTGCCGGCGGGCCAGGTCTCGTCGACGGAACCGGGGAAGGGCTTCCGGACGTAGACGCCCAGGAAGGTCTCCTCGTCGGCGATGAAGTGGGACGCCATGCGCGCTGCACCTTCGGCGTCCGGATCGGCTTCGTGGAAGCCGAGGCCGACGGCCTGCATCCACGATCCGGTCTCGGCGTTCGGTGCCCCCTCGTCATCCGTCCCGGGCGCGAACTCGCGCAGCTCGTAGCGGTCGTCGAATGCCTCGTTGCTCACGCTCACGACCCTATCGGGACCGGGTGACGTCACGGCAAGGTGCGACGGGCCTCCTGCGCGACGACCTCGTCGAGGTCCGCCAGCGACCGCATCTGCTGCAGCGGGCGAGCCATCCGGTGGTTGTCGCGGAGCGCCGGTTCGACGCGCGACAGGAACGCCCAGTACCCGGCCGTGAACGGGCACGCGTCGTCGCCGACCCGCTTCGTCGGGTCGAACCGGCAGCCCCCGCAGTGGTCCGACATCCGGTCGATGTAGCGACCGCCCGACGTGTACGGCTTCGTGGCGACCATCCCGCCGTCGGCGTGCTGGGACATGCCGATGATGTTCGACGGCATCACCCAGTCGGTGCCGTCGACGAACACGTCGGTGAACCACTCGGTCAGGTGCACCGGGTCGTAGCCGCGCTGCAACGCCCAATTGCCGAGCACCATGAGGCGCTGGATGTGGTGCAGCCAGCCGTGGTCGTGCAGGCCCTCGATCGCGGTCCGCACGCAGACGGCGTCGACCTCGGAAGCGTCGAGCTCCCGCCACCAGTCGGGCAGCCGTCCGTGCGCGCCGAGGGCGTTCTCCGATGCGCCGTAGTCGTCGCCGAACCACCAGTAGAGGTGCCAGACGTAGTCGCGCCATCCAGCGACCTGGCGGACGAAGCCCTCGACGCTGGCGAGCGGGGCGGCCTCGGTGCGGTGTGCTTCGAGGGCGGCGTCGATCGCCTGCCGCGGATCGAGCACCCCGAGGTTCATCGGCACGCTGAGGAGCGAGTGCGCCATCGTCCAGTCGTTCGTCAACGTGGCGTCCTCGAACGGCCCGAAGTCGCCGAGGCGCACCGCGACGAAGTCGTCGAGCGCACGCTGGGCCTCGTCCGCCGTCACCGCGAACCGACGGGTGTCGTCGCGGCCGACGAACCGGGCGGTGCCGTCCCGCTCCCACCGGTCCAGGTCGTGCCGCACCTGGTCGTCGATCTCGTCCTCGTCCGGCCACCACGGCTCGGGCAACCCGAGGGTCGTCGCACCCTTCGGCGGCGGCTGGCGGTTCTGGTCGTCGAGGCTGAACTTCCCACCGATCGGCTTGCCGTCGCGCAGCAGCCAGCCCTCACGGCGCCGGACACGCTCGTAGTGGTCCTCCATGCGAAACCGACCCGTGCCCTGCGCCGCCCACTCCGCGAACTCGTCCTCGTCGGTCACGAACCCGCGGCTCGGCAGGACCACGGTGCCCCGGCCCCAGTGCCGGATCTGCGCGCGGAGGGTGCGGGACGGCGGATCGATCGCCTCGAGGTCGTCGCGGCCGGTCAACGCTTCGCGGAGGGTGTCGACCTGGACGTGCTCGGCACGGTCACCGAGTTCGTGGACGCGGTGGCGCAGGGCACTCAACCAGAGGTGGGCCTTCGCCCGGTGGACGGGGCGAGCGGTGAAGAACTCGCGTGCCTCGACGACGAGGGCCGGGCCACCGTCGTCGAACAGGGGCCCGTACTGGCCGGGGAGGACCAGGCGACGACGTTCGGAGGGCATGGGTGGACCGTACCCAGCGGGTTGGGTCGAACTGTCAGTCAGGGGCGTTCGTCGACGAGGGCGATGAACCGGCTGCCGATCCCCTCGACCTCACGCCGGGTGAGCCCCGCGGTCGGTTCCGGCGCCTGGTACGGCTCGTGGTAGTCGCACATCAGGTAGTCCCACTCCGGCCACCACTTCTTCGGCCGCGCTTCTTCGGCGAACGCGCAGACGACGCACTCGAGGCGGACCCAGACCTTCTTGGCACCCGTGCGGTTCGCTCGGGACTGCACGAGCCACGCGGGCGGATCCTGTTCGATCGCGTCGAGTTCGGCTTCGCTGAGACGCGAGGGGATTCCGTGGTGGGTCGCCATCTCGAGGGTGATGTCGAGTCGAACGGCGGCGTCGCGTCGGGAGAGCATCCGACAAGATTAGGTTCTGTCGGGGCTCAGTGTTCGTCGGACCGCTCAGTGTTCGTCGGACCGCTCAGTGTTCGTCGGACCGCTCAGTGCTCGTCGGACCGCTCAGTGCCCGTCGAGGGCGTGGCATCCGCCATCGAGGACCCAGCCCGCGGTCGTGACCTCGGCCGTGCCGTCGCGCTGGACCTCGCCGATCAGGCACCCGGACATCTCGACCTGTGCCTCGAACAGCACCTTCTCACCGGTCTGCGTCGTCACGATCCAGCGGTTCGGTGCTCCGACACCGTCGAGGATCTCCTCGACCGCGGGCTGCAGGACCGGGGTCGACTGCGCGGCGAGCTCCCGCTCCACCTGAGCACGTGCGACGTCGAGCGCTGCCGCCGACTCCGCGCTCAGGTCGGTGCGGTCGTGGTGCCGCTTGTTGAGCCCGTACTGCGGTGGGCTGTCGGCGCCTGGGCCGGCGCCGTCCCCGGAAGCGGCGTACGTGCCCGCGGCGCCCGTCGGCTCTCCGGCCGTAGCGCCGGCCTGCGCGCTGCTCGTCGACGGGCCGCTCGAGGCCGTGCTGCTCTCGACCGCGCAGCCCGTCAGCACGATCAGCGCGAGCAGCGCCCCGGTCACCGATGCGGTCGTTCTGTGGTCCCCCATGGGCGGCATCCTGACAGAGCGCGAGGGAGAGCACGGGGCTCGACACCGGATCGTGATACGGGGTGCGGTGACCGAGAACTCCTGTGAGAGCATCACCGGATGCACGACGATGTTGCGAACGACGTGCGGAGCGAACCGTTCCGCGCCGGTGAATCCGTGGTCCTCCGCAGTCTGCAAACGCTCGGTTCGCACGGTCGAGCCGTCGCCTTCGCCGTCGCGGGTCGAGTCCTCGTCGATGACGACGACGTCGCGGTGGTCGCGAGTCCGCTCGGTTCCGCGGTCCGTCGCCGGGCCGGTACCGGCAGCGGACCGAACGCGCGGCTCGTCCTCCCCTCGGACTGGGACGGCTCCTACGTCGAGGACAGCTGGTTCGGAGCGACCGTGGTCCGCGTGCACCCGAAAGGCGCAGCGTGGTCGGTGTGGCGCTGGCACGACGGGACGCAGTGGCTGCCGGACTGGTACGTCAACCTCGAGCTGCCGTGGGTGCGTACCTCCGTGGGCTTCGACAGCCAGGACTGGACCCTCGACGTCATCGCGACCCGAGACGATGCGGGCCGCTGGTCGATTCGGTACAAGGACGAAGACGAACTCGCGTTCTACAGGGACGAGGGCCTGGTCACGGAAGCGGACCGCGCGATGATCGAACGCATCGGCGAGGATGCCGCCGCGGCCGTGCACGCGGGCTCGTTCCCGTTCGAGACCGACTGGTCGCGGTGGGTGCCGGACCCGAACTGGTCCGCTCCGCAGGTGCCCGCAGGGTGGGATGCCGTCCGCTAGCTCCGCTCAGTGCGTCTGCGCTGCGAGGTCCGCGTAGGCGGCGGCGTACCAGCTGACGGTCGAGTCGCCCGACGTGGGCCCGATGGTGATCGAGTTGGCCGAGGTCACGACGTAGAGGACTTCGTCGTGGCCGCACTGGACCGAGCGCGCCGCGAGCTCCCTGCCGGTGTCAGCGCCGTCGGCGATGCGACCGCCCCATACGGCCATGCGGACGGTTCCGTGTCCCTGGCAGGCGAGGGACACGCGGACGTGTGCGCGCTCGCCGCCGTCTGCGACGCCCAGGGACAGCCGACTCGACGCGTCGTTGGTCCCGGCACCAGCGCCGAGTTCGCCGGGCTGCTCCGCCCACCGATCCTGGACGTTCTCCATCCAGGAGGAAGCGACCTCGACGTCGTCGACCGGCGTCGCACGGCCGGAGCAGGCGGTGAGCGACACCACGATCACGAGCGTCAGCCCGATGACGCTGCTCCATCGGCCGCGGCGAAGGTGGTCGTGCACAGACGAAGCAATCATGTCGATCACAGTGTCGTGCACGCCTCCCGAGCCCGCACCCTCCCTTTCTGGCGTCGTACGCTGGGCGAGTGGTGAGCGCGATCGTCCTCGTGATGGCCGAGTACATGGCGGACGACTCCCCGCTCTGGTACCGCGGGTCGCGCGAGTGCATCGGGAGCGTTGATGCGGGAGCACTCGGGCTCAGCGCGCCGCTGCGCGACGACCTCCGGGCGTGGAACGACGTCTTCGATTCCCGCGGGGAGCCCGACTTCGACTGGCCTTCCGGAGCGGTCCGTGACGCTCATCGCGTCGAAGCGTTCGTGCTCGCGAGTCGTGTGCAGCTCGAGCTCGGTGACGATGCTCATGTCTGGTGTGGAGCCGGCGCCGGCATCGACACGGTGGCCGAGGCGGGTACTGCCGTCGTGCTGCCGAGTGCACGGCCCGGAACCGATGTCGAGTTCTTGCGTGACGGGGAGCGGGACGTCCGGTCGGCACGCGCCGCGGGTACTGGTGATGGCACCGCCAAGGCGATCGTGCACTGGCGTGCGCTCACCGAACGGGTCGGGACGCCGTTCGGTGACGCCGAGACCCGCGCACTCGGGCTCCGGACGGCAGCGCGCATCCAAGCCGATGTCGGCGTTGGCGCCCAGGTGGTCTTCCTCAGCGGCGCATCCGTGGCGTATCGATTGGACGAGTTCGGCTGAGGCTGACACCCTCCAAGCACACGCTGTTCCGGACAGTCCCTACGGTGGTGGGATGCGTTCTCTCGCCAAGCTCGATGACTGGTCTCCGTCCGACGTCCATGCGGTCTTCGAGCTTGCCGACGCGTACCAGCACGGCCGGGGACCGGTGACGGCGGGGTCGGCAGCCATGTTCTTCCCGCCGACCAGTCTGCGAACCAGGGTGACGTTCGAGCAGGGTGCTTCGCTGATGGGGCTCGATCCGATCGTGTTCCCGGACACGACGCTCGACAAGCCAGAGGCGCTGGCAGACGTCGCCCGGTACCTCGACAACTGGGGCGACATCATCGTGGTGCGTCATCGTGACCTCGCCGTCATCGAGGGACTGGCTGCCGCGCATGCGCTGCCTGTCGTGAACGCCATGACCGACGAGAACCACCCGTGCGAGGTCCTCTCCGACCTCTACGCACTGCGGCAGCGTGGGGAGATCTCGTCGCTCCGCTTCCTCTTCGTCGGGGCGGACGGCAACATCGCCAGGGCATGGCAGGAAGCTGCTCGAGTCCTGCGACTCGACCTGGTCCAATGCTGCCCGGCCGGCCTCGCAACGCCGGGCGCTGCATGGACCGACGACCTCGAGACTGCCGTGCGGTCAGCGGACGTGATCCTGACGGACGGCCCCGGAGCGCACGCCGACGCCCTCGAGTCGTACCGGATCACCGCGGCGCTCCTCGACCTCGCGCCCACGGGAGCCCGCTTCGACCCGTGTCCGCCGTTCGTGCGTGGCCGTGAGGTCAGCGCCGATGCCGTGGAACACCCCGCGTTCGTCGGGCACGGGTTCAAGGCCGCACTGCTCCCGGTGCAGCAAGCAGTGATGGCGTTCTGCCTCGGTCTCGGACCGTCGGGCGGCTCCGCCAGCCGTCAGTAGTCGGGGTCCTGCCGGTCCTGGTCCTGCCAGGGGAGCATCCGACCGGCGACCAGCGACAGCACGCCCCCGAACATGAAGACGAGCAGCACCGCCCACCAGGGGTTGTGTCGTTCGCGCGGCTGCTGTCCGTCCATGCCGTCACGATAGCGGCTCAGTCGGTCGCACCCCGGGGCGGTTCGACGAGCAACCCGACGCGATCGGCCAGGTAGTCGGCGAGCGGGACGGCGGAACCCGCGGCCGGTGACCAGCGGACGAGCGGCACGTCGTCCTCGACGAAGAGCACGCCGGTCGCGTCGACGAGCGTCCCGTCCAGCGCGATCGCCGTGGCGCCGTGGTTGACGGTGTCGCCGGCCGCGAAGTGTCCCTTCGCCGCAGCAGCACGGTAGGCCCGACGGACCTCGGCCGAGACCGACTGGAACTGGGCGCGGCCCGGGTCCGTCACGCGGGTGATCGCCCCGGTGGCCCAGACCCGGCTGCCGGACTCGAGCGACGACCCGATCAGCAGCACGCCGACGCGCCACACGCGACCGAGGGGCCGCATGGTCGCATCGCGGCGGATGCCGAGGACCGCCTTCGGCTGCACGTACTCGCCGAGCGCTTCGTCCGGCACCCCGGCGGCGCGGAGCCGACGTGCGGCGTCGTCGAGCAGTTCGCGCGCTCGCTGCACTCCGTCGGTCACGTCCACCAAGCCTAGACCGGGGCCTGCCCCGAGCCCCGGTGCGATGCCCTGCGGCGCCCGTGACCGGCCGTCGCACGTCGCCCGCGCCCGGACGCCCCACGTCGACGGCGAGCGGCCGCGACGGTGCCGATGGTGATCATCACGCCGCCGTACGCCAACAGGACCCCGGCGACGGTCGGGATGAGCCAGCTCCGCGAGCCGTTGACGAGCTGGTTGACGACACCGACCTCGGGGATGCTGTACCAGACCACGCCCCGGATCTGTGCGGCGGTGACGGGGTGCGGGTCGGCCTTCGCGTTGTTGTCGCCCTTGAGGACGAACGTGCGCGCCCCGTTCGACGACGAGGACACCGAGGTCACGCGGTGGCTGATGACGGCCGGCTGGCCGGAGACGATCTGGTAGGTGACGACGTCGCCCACCTCGATGTCGTCGACGGCGGTGGGACGGACGACGAGCAGGGTGCCCGGGGGCAGCGTCGGCTCCATCGACTGGGTCAGGACCGTCAGCGGCATCGACCCGGTGGCCTTGGGGACGACGATGAGCACGACGGCGAGGGCTGCGACCAGCAGGAGGAGTCCGGTGCTGAGGCCGAGGACGACGGCGTGCACGACCGCACGCCCACCGGAGCGCTCTGCACGTTCGGGACGAGCCGCCGCGCGGGTCACGCGCCGCACCGGATCGCCGCGCCGCTGTTCTGCGTGAAGAGCGTGACCGGGCCGCTGCCGGCGACGGTCGAGGTCGGGTTGCCGGCGCTGTCGAGGACCTTGACCGTGACGGTGAGCGTGCCGGAGGTACCCGCGCTCGCCGGGATGTCGCTCGGGGCGATGGTGATGAACGCCGAGTAGTCCTGCGCCTTCTGGCCGACCGCGGTGGTGCCGACGAAGGCGCCGTACCAGGTGTCCTTCGGTCGGTCCGCGGCGTCCCAGCGCACCTCGACGTACCAGCCGTCGTGGTCCGTGCAGACCAGTGCGGGACCGGTGTCCGCGGCCGTCGCCGGGGTGGTCAGGGTGAACCCGCCCTGCACGACGCCCGAGGTCCAGCTGCCGCTCGCCACGGTGAGGTTGACGTTCACGGTGGCCGTGGCGGATGCCGGCGCCGAGGACTTGAGCGTGCTGCGGGTGCACCAGATGGCCGAGGCACCGGCGGCGAGCTTGGATGTCATGCTCGGCAGCGACGCCCAGGTGCCCGTGACCGATCCGCTGCCGACCGCGGTGTTCGTCGTGCACGCCGCGGTCGAGGCGACGGGCCACGCGACGACGGTGACCGCCTGCGCGAGCGCGGTCGAGCTGCCGGAGACGACGGACACGGTGGTCGTCGCGGTGCCGGCGATCGTGCCCGAGTCGGTGAGCGTGATCGGCTTCGTGACCGACGTCACCGTGGACGAGAAAGTGGTGGTCAGCGCGCTCGTGCCGGCGATCGAGGCGGAGACCTTGCCGATCGCGACGCTCGAGGCCGTGGTGCCGGACGCACTCCACAGTGCCCAGGCGGCGCTCGACCCACCGCCGACGAACACGGCGGTGAGCAGCACGGCGACGACGAGCCGGAGTCGGCGGTTCATGCGGAGACCTGCGTTCCCGTGACGGTGAGGGTGAAGTCGGTGACGGCGCCGGAGACGCTCTGCGGTGCGTCTGCGTCGAGGACCAGCTCGACACAGCCGACGGAGCTCGCACCGGGCTGCAGCGTGAACGAGCTGCTGCCGGTGTCGAAGGCGGCGAGACGGCCGCTCGCGCCGGACAGCCCGGCGGTGCAGGTCGCAGCCGATGACACGTTGGTCAACCGGAGCGTCAGTTCGCCGAGCACGGCCGCCGACGAGGCGTTCGTTGCGGAGGCGACCTTCGTGGACGTCGTGGCGACGCGCATCGACAGCGGGATCGAACCGGTGTTCATCACGGCGAAGGTGCCGGTGACGCCGGTCCCCGGTGCGAGGACGGTGGTGTTCATCGTCGAAAGGGTGCCGACGGTGATCGTCGCCGTCGCGGACTTGACGGTGGTGGCAGCGGTGCTGGCGGTGCCGTTCCAGAGGGCGTAGGTCCCGCCGACGCCGAGGAGCGCCGTGGCGACCGCGACGACCAGGGCGAGCGCGACGGGCAGGACCCACCGGTGGCGTCGTGCTGCGCGGTGGCGGCCCGTCGTCCTCGGTGTCCCGGTCATGTGCGTCCCCTGGTGCTCGTGAGCCTCTGCTGGTGCGGACCACAAGGGGCCCAGCCGGGCCACAAGGGCCCAGCACGGGCCACGACCGGCGGATCAGGGGCCGGTCGTGGCCCGCGTCAGTGCGATCGGTGGATCAGGAACCGATCGCGGTCTGGGTGAGCGTGAAGGCCAGGGCGCCGACGTTGATCGACCCGTTCTGCCCGGTCGTCGCCGAGGACGGCAGCGTGATCGTGAAGACGACCTTGACGGTCGAGGTCGCCGCCGACGGCGAGACGACGAAGGTGTTCGCGTTCGACGTGGACTGCACGACGGTGGCGCTCGAGGACGTCACGGCGAGGGTCTTCTGCGTCGCGGCGAGGAGTGCGGAGTCACCGGTGACCGACTGGCTGGCGTAGGTCAGGTTCGCCTTGAGGTCCTGGCCGGTCGCACCGATGTTCAGCGTCTGCGTGAACTGGAACGTGTTGCCCGGCACCATCAGGGCGGTGGTGGGGTTGATCGCGGTCGAGCGGCCGTTCGTGATGTCCGTCCAGGCGCCGTCGTTGTTCGCGCTGAGGGTCAGCGTGCCGGAGCTCACCGAGGACGCGGCGCTGGAGGCACTGGCGTTCCAGAGGGCGAAGGTGCCTGCTCCACCGAGGAGGAGGGCGATGCCGGCTGCGCCGGCGATGGCACCGGTGACGATCTTGTGCATGGTGGCGGGTCCGTTCTGTGCGTTCGGGGCGCACTGGATTCCACCGGCTCGTGATTCGGGTCGTCGTGCCGGTGGGACGGTGTCATCGACCTCGCGGGTGAGGGGTCGCGGCTGACCTTTGCCGAGAGCGGTCGCCGGGCTCCGGAGCGCAGATCTGCTGCTCGGGCGGGCTGGACTCGCTCTGGTGACGACGGTACTCGTCCCCCGAAGTGCGGACAAGTAGGAACATGCTTTCGCATGGACCCAAAACGGGGGTGATTTTTGTCCACCCTGTGGAGGACATGTTTGTACCCCGATCATCACCGGAATGCCGGACGTCCCCCGACCGTTGCACCGACCGGAAACGAGGAGGGCCCATGGGCATCGTGCGCTGGCTGTTCGACGCGCAGATCGTCATCGGCGACCAGACGGTGCTCTGGCGCGAGGTGATCGGCAACGTCTTCGGGCTGCTCAGCGCGCTCGGCGGTATGCGCCGCAAGGTCTGGGCCTGGCCCGTCGGGCTGGTCGGCAACGCGCTCCTGTTCACCGTCTTCATGGGCGCACTGTTCGACACCCCGAACCCCGTCAACCTGCTCGGCCAGGCCGGCCGCCAGGTGATGTTCATCATCGTGAGCATCTACGGCTGGTACCGCTGGACCCACCGCCCCGACGACACGTCCACCGTGATCGAACCGCACTGGGCCTCGTGGCGGACCCGGGTCCTGCTGGTCGTCGGCATGGTCGGTGGGACCGCGCTGCTCACCCCGGTGTTCCGCGCCCTCGGGTCGTACGAACCGGTGTGGAGCGACGCGTGGATCTTCGTCGGTTCGCTGCTCGCCACCTACGGCATGGCGAAGGGCTGGGTGGAGTTCTGGCTCATCTGGGTCGCGGTCGACCTGGTCGGCGTCCCGCTCCTGTTCTCGGCCGGGTACTACGCGTCGGGTCTCATGTACGTCTTCTACGGCGCCTTCACGCTGACCGGTTTCTTCGTCTGGATGAACCAGCGGGTCAAGCCCCCGGCAGCGCCGGTCACGGTCGGCTGAACGGCCCGCCCACACCGAACCGGTCCACGACGACCCGGCGCGGATGTGACGGCCCCCGGTCTGGGACGAGACAATGGGGTACCGCACACGATGGGATGGTCCGATGGAACCCCTGCACGGCGAACGCGTCGAGGATGATGAGTCCCTCGCCGAGCGCACCGTCCGCGGAGCGATCCGCGCCTACCGACTGCACTCCTTCGACGCGGTCGACGCCTCGGTGGTGGCCGAGGTCGCGGGCATCCCGCTCGAGACCGTGGAGCGACTGTTCCCCGCGTGGGAGGCGTTGTTGCTGGTGACGTACGACCGGTGGACGCAGCTGCGGGGCACCCGTCGGAAGACCCCGCCGGCGTGCACGATCGACCACGTCCGATTGACCCTGGCCGAGGACGTCGCCGATCCGGGGCTCGTCCGGGTCCTCGCGGGCGTGATCACCGTCGCGAGTTCGGAGTCCGGGTTCGCCGAGCTGTTCCGCAAGCGCTTCGACGAGTACGTCGAGCAGCTCAGCAACGGTCTGCAGCGCGACTTCGACAGCGGCGCCGAGGAATCGGCGATCCCGGCGTACCAGGCGGCCACACAGCTGCTCGCGGTCTACGAGGGGCTGCAGATCCAGATGCTCGTCCGGCCGCACATTGACGTCATGGTGGAGTTCGACCGCTCGGTCCGGACGCTCCGACAGGGCTGGAAGCAGCACGAGCTGCCGTCGTGGGACCTCGATGCCGACGTCCCCGAGCGCGGAACGCGCGAACAGCAGCAGGCGCTGCCCCACCAGCAGGCGCAGCGTCACCAGCAGCAGGCGGAGCGGCAGCCGCACGAGAACCACATGTGAATCCAGCAAGTGCTTGCCGAATTGGAAAGTACTTGTAAGAATGGTGTCAACGAGAGGGGACACCATGGAACACATCACCGCACGACCCGGACCGGCGGAGGCCGCCCGACTGCTCGACCACGCCGACAGGGTCACCCGGCGGGCACACGACGCGGTCCGGTGGCCGTACATCACCTTCATCACCGCGCTCGGGGTGGCCACTGCACTCGGCACGCTCGGCATGGGGCTCACCACCGGAGACGCCTTCGCTGCGGTCTACGTCGGGACGCTGGCCGCTCTGTTCGCACTGCTCGTGTTCTTCATGATCGGGATCCGCGGGCGGTCCGCGTTCGCCCGCAGCCGACGTTGGACCGTGTACATCGCGAGCTGGGCCGTGACCTACGTCGGCGCGATCGCCGTGGTCGGGTGGGTTCACGGCTCGGTCCTCTGGTCGGGCATCACGTCCGGGCTCATCCTGGTCGTGTCCCTCGCCTGTGCTGCCTGGGAGTCGCGATCGTGACCGCCGTCGACCAGACGCACCCCCGGCACGAACTCGACGACCTGCTGCTGCACCCGGTGCGGTTCTCGGTCGTCGCGGCGCTCGCTCGGGCGGGCACGCTCGGCTTCCGCGAGGTCCGTGACGCCGTCGAGGTCAGCGACTCGGTGTTGAGCAAGCAGATGTCGTCACTCGAGGACGCCGGCTACGTCACGGTTGGCAAGGGCTTCGTCGGCAAGACGCCGAGGACCTCGTTGACGCTCACCGCACGGGGCCGTGCCGTCTGGGCCGCCCACCTCGACGCCCTGCGACGGATCGCCGGGTCTTCGCCGATCGCCTGAGCGGGCGACGCACAGACCGACGGCTCGGCCCGGCAGTGACCGACCGACCCGTGCTCAGCGGGAGACCGACCGCCGCCGCCACGACACGATCTGGCGCAGCGTCACCTTCGACCCGTACTGCGCGACCGAGTGCCGGAACAGGTACTCGGCGAACCAGAGCAGCAGGCCGGCGGCGACGAACACCTCGACGATGCAGACCACCGACTCGGTGACGCTCAGCGAGCCGACGGCGTTCCGCACCATGGCGGTGACGGGCGTGAACGTCGGGAAGTACGTGAAGAACGCGGCGACGGGCGACGTCGGGGTGGTCATCACGAAGAACGCCGCGTAGAGCGGGATGATCAGGGCGAAGATCGCCGCCGACTGCAGCGCCGAGGCGTCCTTGATCGACGGCACCGCTGCACCGACGGCGACGAACAGCCCGGACGCCAGCAGCACGCCGCCGACGAGCAGCAGGGCACCGACGAGCATCCGCCACGGGTCGATCGTCAGCCCGCCGAGCTGCGAGGCGACGAGTGGCAGGACGGCGAGCATCCCGACCAGCCCCGGGATGACGAACACCCCGACCTGCACGAACCCGACGAGCAGCATCGCGATCACCTTGCCGCGGATCAGGTCGCCCGCGGTGACGGCGGTCAGGATCATCTCGGAGATGCGGTTCTCCTTCTCCTCGACCACGACGGTCACCATGCGTGCCGCGAGCAGGATGACGAGTCCGAAGAAGGCGGCGACGTACAGGAACGGCGGAACGATCGACAGCCAACCCGGCGCGACCTGCCCGTCGGCGTAGGTCGTGACGTCGGTGGCCGGTGGGGAACGCAGGAGCTCGACGGTCTCGGGGTCGTCGACGGTCGCGGCGACGCTCTGCTCGAGCACCCGTTCGGCGAGCGACGAGTAGCCGCCGTTCGCGAACAGGCCGCGGTCGGCGGCGTCGACGGTGATCGGCGAGGTCGAGGGGGAGGACGGGAACGAGATGAAGGCGTCGAGGTCCCCGGAACGCACGGCGGCGCGGTCGGCGTCGGCGTCGGTGGACGGCGACCCGCCCCACTTCGCCGCGACGGACTCGGACACCAGCCCGGAGTGGTCGACGTAGCGGAACGGGGTCTTCGTGGCCGACGAGCCCGAGACGACCGAGTCGGTGCCGGCTGCCTGTCCGATGCCGACGAGCAGGGACACGATGACGATGACGACCGGCAGCGCGAGCGTGCCGATCCAGAACGCGGGCTTCTTGACCGCGCGGACGAACTCGAACCGGACGACGGTGCCGAGGCGGCTCACGCTGCTGCCCCCGCGGCGGCGAGCGCGTCGTGGCCGTAGACCTGCACGAAGATCTCGTCGAGCGGGATCCGACGCATCTCGAACGCGGTGACGCGGACACCGTCCGCCACGAGCGCCGCGAGGATGTCGGCACCGTCCGGTGCGGCGGCGGACGTCGGCACGAGGTAGGCGACGTGCCCCTCGTGCCGCGCGAGCTTGTACAGCGGCGAGCGGGGGACCGGTCCGTCGAGGCCGACCCGGGCGACGGCGCCGCCGAAGGCGTCCTGCACGTCGGGGATCGACCCGTAGGCGGCGGCGGTGCCGTCCTTGAGCAGCAGGATCCGGTCGCAGAGCCGCTCGACCTCGTCCATGTGGTGGGTCACGAGGATGACGGTCGCGCCGTCGGCCTTCCGTTCGTCGACCAGGTCGAGCAGCAGCCGTCGGTTCACGGGGTCGAGGCCCTTCGTCGGTTCGTCGAGGATGAGCAGCCGCGGCCGGTCCATGATCGTGATGCCGAGCTGCACCTTCTGCTGCTGCCCGCCGGAGAGCTTGTCGACGCGGAGCTTGGCGCGGTCGGCCAGACCAACGCGTGCCAGGTAGTCCATGCTCCAGGCCGTCGCCTCGGGGCCGCGCAGCCCGCGGAGCCGTCCGAAGTAGGACATCACGTCGATGACGGATTCCTTGCGGTAGAGCCCGCGCTCTTCGGGCAGGTACCCGATGCCACCGGTGGCGGGCCGGTAGGGCTGGCCGTCGATGGTCAGGGTGCCCGCGGTCGGGGTGGTGATGCCGAGCAGGGCACGGATCGTCGTGGTCTTGCCGGAGCCGTTGCTGCCGAGCAGGCCGAACGTCTCGCCGGCGGCGACGTCGAACGACAGTCCGTCGACCACGTTCCGGTCCCCGAACCGCATGACGAAGTCCTGCACGCTGATCGTCGCCCCGCTCATGCGGCGACCCTACCGTCAGCGGCTGACGTCTCGGATGCCGGTCGCGGCCCGAGATGGTGACCCCACGGCGGACGGGAGGCCCGGTGCCTGCCTGCACCGTGCCTCCCGTCCGTCACCTGGTCGCGTCCACGACGCGCACCCTGCGTCAGGAACGCAACCAGGCCGTCCCCACGCCCGTGAGAGCACCGTCTGCCACCGGTGCCGAGGCGAGCAGCAGCTCGCCGGCGGGGAGTTCGTAGGGCTCGTCACCGAACACCGTCACGCTCGTCCAGCCGTTCGGGCGTCGGAACGCGAGCACGTCGTCGCGGCCGGTCTCGAGCCACTCCAGGTGCTCCTCGGACTGCAGCTGGCCGCGCAGCCCGAGGGCCTTCCGGTACAGGCTCAGGGTCGAGTCGGGGTCGGTGTCCTCGGCCTCGACGCTGGCGTCCGCGAACCACGCCGGCTGCGGCAGGTGCGCGGAGCCGGAGCCGAAGCCGAACGACGGGCCGGACCGGGTCCACGGGATCGGGACACGGCAGCCGTCGCGGCCGACGTCGACGCCTGGGTTGCGGAAGAACGCGGGGTCCTGGCGGTCGGCGTCGGGGATGTCGCCGACCTCGTGCAGACCGAGCTCCTCGCCCTGGTACAGGTAGGCGGAGCCGGGCAGTGCGAGCTCGAGCAGGGTCGCCGCCTGCGCGCGGCGCAGCCCGAGCGAGCGGTCCAGCGCGTCCTGCGACCCACCGGCGAGCAGCCACTTGCCGCCCTGCTTGTCGGGGGAGCCGTTCCGCGCAGGCAGCGCGTAGCGGGTGGCGTGCCGGACGACGTCGTGGTTCGAGAACACCCACGTGGTCGACGAGCCGGACTGCTCGGCCAGGCCGAGGTTGAACTCGATGATCTCCTTGAACGAACCGGCGTCGAAGTCGGCCTCGAGCAGGTCGAAGTTGAACGCCTGCCCCAGACCGTCGGCGCTGGCGTACCGGGCGCGGCGGTCGGCGGCGACCCAGGCCTCGGCGACCGCAGTGCGCGCCGGGGTGTACTCGTTGAACACGGTCCGCCACTCGGCGTAGATCTCGTGCACGTCGTCGCGGTCCCACAGCGGGTGCGAGCCGTCCTTCGGGATCTCGGCGAGCTCCGCCCAGGTCGGCAGGGCTCCGGACGGCAGGTCCTTCGCGAGCCCGTGGGCGACGTCGATGCGGAAGCCGTCGACGCCACGGTCCGACCAGAAGCGCAGGGTGTGCAGGAAGTCGTCGCGGACCTCGCGGTTCGCCCAGTTCAGGTCGGGCTGCTCCTTGGCGAAGGAGTGCAGGTACCACTGGCCGTCGCCGACCGCGGTCCACGCCGGGCCGCCGAAGATCGAGATCCAGTCGGCCGGAGCCTGTTCGCCGGACGGCCCGGTGCCGTCGCGGAAGACGTAGCGGTCGCGGGCGGGGGAGCCCTTCGGAGCGGCGAGCGCCTCGCGGAACCACTCGTGCCGGTCGCTCGTGTGGTTCGGCACCACGTCGACGATCACCCGGATGCCGGCGGCGTGCAGCGCCTCGACCATCCGGTCGAAGTCGTCGAGCGTGCCGAGCTTCGGGTCGACGTCGCGGTAGTCGTCGACGTCGTAGCCGCCGTCGGCGAGGGCGGACGGGTAGAACGGGCTGAGCCAGACGGCCTCGACACCGAGCGACGCCAGGTACGGCACGCGCTCGGTGATGCCGGGCAGGTCGCCGATGCCGTCGCCGTTCGCGTCCGCGAAGGAGCGGGGGTAGATCTGGTAGACGCTCGCCTGGCGCCACCAGGTCTCGTCGGCGCTGGTGGTGGCGGGCTGGGCGAGGGTGTCGGTCACGACGGGCCTTTCGTGGTTCGTGGCGGTGTTGGTCGGTTCGGTCGTACCGGCCGGGTTGGTCGTCGTGCTCACTTGATGGCGCCCTGGGTCACACCGGCCATCACCCATCGCTGCGTGACGAGGTAGACGATGATCGCCGGGGCCATCGCCATCAGGTACGAGGCGAACGACACGTTGTAGTTGTTGCTGAACTGGGTCTGGAACATCTGCTGCAGCACCGGCAGGGTCTGCAACGCCGGGTCCGAGGTGATCAGCGACGGCATCACGAAGTCGTTCCACGACGCCAGGAACGCGAAGATGCCGACGGTGGCGCTCATCGGTGCCAGCAGCGGGAACACGAGCCGCCAGAACACCTGACCGGTGCTCGCGCCGTCGATGCGGGCGCTCTCCTCGAGCTCGGCCGGGATCGACCGCAGGAACGCGGTGAAGAGCAGCACGCTGAACGACAGCTGGAACATGACGTGCAGCAGCGCGACGCCGAAGGGGTTGTCCAGGTGCGCGAGGCCGGTGAGCTTCACCTGCGACAGCGCGAGCACCGGGAACGGCAGGAACATGGCGGCGAGCAGGTAGAAGAACGACCAGCGGAACAGCCGACGGTCCCAGTTCCGGGCGATCGCGAACGCCGTGAACGACGCGAGCAGGATCGTGCCGACGACGGTGATCGCGGCGACGAGCACCGAGACGCCGAACGCCCGCGGGAAGTCGGTGAGCTCCCACGCCTGCACGAAGCCGTCGACGCTGAACGGAGCCGGCAGCGAGAACGCGTTGCCGTCGACGGCCTGGCCGGTCGTCTTGAACGCCATCGTCAGGGTGACGTAGAGCGGCACCAGGATCGAGAGCGCGCAGAGCACGAGGACGACGGTGACGGGCCAGTTGGCGTTGCCGCCGCGGCGGCCGGCGGTCCGGTCGGCGTCGACCGATCGGATGCTGCCCGTCTTCGTCGTCCCCGGACGGAGGGGTGTCTGGATGGTCATCAGAGCGCTGCCTTCCCGCGGGTCGCCCGCAGCTGGATCACGGCGATGACGACCGCGATGATGAAGAAGATCGTGGCGTTGGCCATCTGGTAGGCGTAGTCGCCACCGTTGAAGCCCTTGAAGATCGACATCGCGACGCTCGTGGTCGAGGTGCCGGGGCCACCGTCGGTCAGGCCGACGATGATGTCGTACGAGTTCAGGAAGTTCTTGAACCCGATCACCAGGTTGATCAGGATGTAGCCGGCCGTCAGCGGTGCGGTGATCGAGATCAGCTGCCGCCACGCGCTCGCGCCGTCGAGGGCAGCTGCCTCGTAGACCTCGCCGGGGATGGACAGCACCCCGGCGATGTAGATGAGGAGCGTCGACGGGATCGCCTGCCACGCGGTGACGATCACGATGGCGACCCACGCCAGGTCGGGGTTCGCCAGGATGCTCTGCTCGAGCGGACCGAAGCCGATCGCACTGGCCAGGGCCGGCAGGCTGTTCGCGAACAGGAACGAGAACACGTACGCGATGACGATGCCCGAGATCACCATCGGCAGCACGAACACCGCGCGGAGGGCGATCTTGCCGCGGATCTTCGACGTCAGCGCGATGGCGAGCAGGAACGCGACCGCGTTGACGACGATCACGGTGACGAGCGAGAACCCGAGGGTGAACAGGTACGCCTGCAGGATCGCGGGGTCGGAGAATACCGCGACGTAGTTCGTGAGCCCGATGAAGCGGAACTCACCGAAGCCGACGGAGTTCGTGAAGCTGAGCACGATGCCCATCACGGCAGGCAGCGTGATGGCGAGCGTGAAGAGCAGCAGGGTGGGGAGCAGGAAGGCGAGGAAGAGCGGTTCGATCCGCTTCCGCTTGTGGGTGACGGACGGGAGGCCCGGGGCGGCTCCGCCACGTCGGCGGCGGTCCGCCGTCGTGATGGCTTCGGTGGTCGTGGTTGCCATGGGACGTCTCCTTACGCGGCCGTGCGGAGCGCGAGACGCGCCCAGTCGGCGTCGAGGGTGCGGAGCTGGCGCTGCGGGTCGCCGCCGAAGGCGATCGACTGCGCGTAGTTCGCGACCGGGATCTCGGCGGGGATGAGCTGCGACGCACCGAGGTAGAAGGCGGCGTCGTCGTAGTACGACTGCATGCCGGTCAGCGCCGGGTTCGACGCCGGGGGAGCGTCCTTCCGGACACCGAAGCCGTTGTTGTCGGCGTTGTACTTGTCGTTGACCTTCGACTGCATCAGGAACGTCAGGAACTCGCGGGCGGCCTCCTGCTTGCGGGACGCCTCCGGGATCCAGAGCGCCAGGTCGACGTTCACCCGCACCTTGTTGTCCGCGGCGTCGTCGGTGACGGGCAGCGGGAACGTGCCGAGGTCCATGTCCTTGTTCGTCTTGGCGATCTCGCCGAGCGCCCACGGCCCCTGCAGGTACATCGCGGCCTTGCCCTGTGCGAACGCGAGGTTGCCGTCGCCGTACCCGCGGCTGGCGGCACCGTCCTGGTGCCATGCCCGCAGCTGGGTCATGCGTTCCATCGGCGTCCGCAGGTCCTTCTCGAACGACACCGACGAGTCCTTGCCGACCTTGGTTCCTTCGTCGCGGAGTGCCGCGAACGTCTTCGGGGTGTCGATCGCACCGCCGACCGTGTAGTCGAACATGCCCTGCGCGATCGTCCAGTTGTCCTTGAACGTCCCGTAGATCGGGGCGATGCCGGCCTGCTGCAGGCGCTTGCAGAGATCGGCGAACTCGCTCCACGTCGTCGGCACCTCGAGCCCCTGCTCGGCGAACAGTGCCTTGTTGTAGATCACCGAGGCGGCGGTCACCGAGTACGGCAGGGCGCTCTTGCGACCCGGGTAGTCGGCGGTCTGCTGCATGAGCGGCCACAGGTCCGGGTTGATCGTGTCGGCCTGCGACAGGTCGGAGAGGTCCGTCAGGGCTCCGTGCTCGACGAACGGCACGACCGAGAAGTTGTAGTTCCAGCAGCCGAGGTCCGGCGGCCGGTTCCGGACGAAGTTCGCGGACATGCTCGAGGTCGAGTCACGGACGACCCGCACCTTCGACTGGCTGTCGTGGAACTGCGCGATGACGCCGTCGAAGTACCCGATGACCTCGGGCTTCGAGACGTAGAACGTGATGGTCTCCGGCTTGGCGCTCGAGGACCCGATCGGGGCGCACCCGGCGAGCGCGAGGCCCGCTCCGATGCCGCCGGCTCCGAGCAGGAACGAGCGTCGGCTCACCGATGCCGCCGTCCTGGTCGTGGCGTGTGGTTGCACGTCGTCTCCGTCCGTCCGGACCCGGCAGCCCTGCCGTTCCGTCCTGCGATCGGCTCCGATGCCGACCGCGAGACTAAATCTAGCGACAAAATCTAATTACGCAAGGAACTCGTTGCGCGATAAGGTCACGGCATGCCGCCACACCGTCGAACGAGCGCCGAGACACTGCTCGCGCACGCCTTCGACGCTGGCGCCTTCACCGCGACCGAGGCCATCGACGCCACCGGCCTGACCCGCTCGACCGTGCTGGCCGCGTGCGAGGAACTCGTCCGGCTCGGCTGGCTCCACGAGCTCGACGACGCCCGTGCCGCCGGGGAGTACCGGATCGGTCGGCCCGCCCGGCGCTACGAACTCGACACCGCCGCCGGGGTCGTCGTCGGCGTGGACGCCGGACAGCACCGGGTCACCGCCATCGTCGCCGACCTGCGCGGCACCGTGCTCGGTCGCGCCGAAGGGGCACTCGGTGAGTCGGGACTCGAGGTCCCCGTCCGGCTCGCAGTCCTCGCCGACACCGTGGACGACGCGCTCGCCGCCGCCGGAGCCGACCGCTCCCGCGTTCTGGTCACCGTCGTCGGCATCCCCGCGCCGGTCGACGCCGGCGGGGCATCGCCGGACGACGGCGGCTTCTGGGACCGGATGAACCCGGGCTTCGCCGGCGCCGTCCGGCACGGCCGCGTCGTCGTCGAGAACGACGCGAACCTCGCCGCGCTCGCCGAGCGGCCGTCCTCGGGGGACGCCTCGTTCGCCGCGCTGCTCTCCGGCGAGCGGTTCGGCAGCGGCCTCGTGGTCGACGGTGTGCTGCTCCGCGGTGCGCACGGCGGCGCGGGGGAGATGCGCGTGCTCGACATCGTCCAGGGCGTCGGGTCGTCGGACGGCATCGGCGCGACGGCGCGGACGCTGGTCGCCGAGGCGGTCGCTGCGGGCGAGGTCCGGCCGGGCAGTCCGCTCGCGGTGGACGCCGGTGCCTCCGCCGTGTTCCGCGCGGCGCAGGACGGCGACACCGTGGCGCTGGCGATCGTCGACCGCCTCGGCGACCGACTGGCCCGCGTCTGCGTCCTGCTCGCCAGCCTGCTCGACATCGACCGCGTGGTCGTCGCCGGTGCGATCGCCCAGCCCGCCGTCGCCGTCATCGACCGTGCCCGCGCGCTGCTCGACGGCTGGCACTTCGACCCCGTGCCCGACCTGGTGGCGTCGACGCTCGGCGGCGACGTCGTCGTCATCGGGGCCGTCGCCCACGCGGTGGACGCGGTCCGTGCCGACCCGCTGTCGTTCCCCCTGGGCGGTGCCGACCGGATCAGTGTCGACGATCGAGCGGCAGTTCCCGCTCCCGATCCCAGTCCTCGGTCCACCCGAGCCGGTCGAACAACGCATCCAGCAGCATCGCGGTGAACCCCCACACCAGGTGGTCGTCGTGGTGGTCGTCGTCGTCGTGGTCGCCGTGCTCCGCATCGACGGTGAAGCCCGGCCCGCGCCACTCCTGACCACCGCGTCGGATCACCGTGACCCCGCGGTTCGCCGGGTCGAGCAGGTCCGCCACGGGGACCCGGAACACCGCGGCCGACTCGCGCTCGTCGACGACCCGGATCGGAGACGGCTCGCGCCACCACCCCAGCACCGGGCGCACCAGGTGGTTCGAGAACGCCAGCGGCACCGCGGGCAGCGTGCCGAGGACCTCGACGCCCGTCGGGTCGAGCCCGGTCTCCTCACGCGCTTCGCGGAGGGCTGCGGCGACGGCGTCGACATCGCCCGGGTCGATCCGTCCGCCGGGGAACGCGACCTCGCCCGGGTGCGCGCGCAGGGTCGTGGCACGCGCGAGCAGCAGGACGTCGAGGTCGCGTGGGACGTCGGCGGCGACGGCCGGGCGGTCGTTGGGGGTGCGGTCGAGCGTGCCGAAGAGCATCAGGACGGCGGCGTGCCGCGGGCTGGACGAACCGGTGAGTTCGCCCGCCACGGGCCCGGCATCCGCCCACCCGTTCGCTGCGACGGTCGCGAGTGCCGCCCGTGCTCGCCCCTCGTCGTCCATCACCCGCCCACCCTAGGCGCGCGGCGCTGGTGGCCGTGCGCCGTGCTTCGTGCGTCCGCGTCGTGCTTCGTGAGCAGAAATGGTCGGGTCGGGAATCGGCACTCGACCATTCCTGCTCACGAAGTCGCCGAAGGTGCCCGAACGCAGTCAGCCGGACCGGCCCGCGCGCCAGTACCCGGTGAAGGCGATCCGCTCCTTCGGGATGCCCGCGCCGACCCAGTGCCGTCGTGCTCCGCCGGCGAGGGACTGCTCGCCGGCGACCCAGGCAGCGTGGTCGGGGCTCACCGACGATCGGGTGACCGCGTCGAGCGCCGCGGCTCCGGGACGTCGACCGGGTTCGCGGGTGATCCACGTCACGTCGATGCCGGTCGGCGCATCGATGGTCCGCACGTCGGCGTCCGTCGGGACCTCGAGGATCGCGGTGCCCTTGGTCGAACGGGGGAGCGACTCGAGGATCCCGGCTGCAGCGGGCAGGGCGCTCTCGTCCGCGACGATCACGATCGGACGACCGAGGGCGTCCCGGTCGAAGCCGATGCCCTCGTCGATGAGCCCGGCCACGTCGCCGGGCTGTGCGCCGAGTGCCCACCCAGCCGCGGTCGGTCCGGTCGGTGCGTGGTCGTCACCAGTGCCGTGCACCACGAAGTCGACGTCGAGCTCGTCGCCCTGGTGCAGTCGGCGGAGGCTCCGCACGGTGTAGCTGCGGAGGATCGGTCGGCTCGCCTTCGCCATCGTCAGGAACTTCAGGTAGCTCACGGTGTCGAGCTTCTGCGGGGCCCGCGTGAGGTCACCGCCGTCCACCGGCAGGAACAGGCGGAACCACTGGTCGTAGCCCATGTGGGTGAATCGGCTCAGGTCGTCGCCGCCGAACACAACGCGGATGAAGGACGGCGAGATCCGTTCGGTCCGCACGACGTGCAGGGTGAGGAGCTCGACGCGTTCCGGCTTCGTGCGGGTCGCCTGCATGTTCGTCCGTGCCATGTAGGTAAGGCTAACCTAACTAATACTCGAGCGGGAAGGCTCAGCCGACTCCCGGGCACCGTCGGCATGGTGGAGGAACCGAGGACCACTCGAACATTCGACGAGGAGACACCGTGGACCGCTTTCGACGACTCCCGCTGCCGGCACTGCTGCCCATCGTGTTCGTCCTGGTCGGCGGACTGTACTTCGCCATCGGTCTGGCTTCGAACCCCGACGGTGGCAGTCTGGCCGCTCGCGCGATCGGATCGCTCTTCTACGCCGTCTTGATGACGGTGTTCTTCGGCTTCCTCATCGCCTACCGTCGCCGCCGAGCGGGTGGCACCGAGGGTGCTGCCGCGATCCAGCGAGCGGTGCGCTCCGGAGACCTGCCGGACGACGTCGACCACGTCGTGTGGACCCGCGAGCTCGAGTCGACCCGTAAGCGGTACCGGAACAACCGGGTCATCGTCCCGATCATGGTCGTCGTCTTCGCGGCCTTCTCGGTGTGGGCAGCTCTGACGGTCAGCCCGTTCTGGTGGGCGATCCTGGTGCTGTTCATGGGGATGTGCGCGTACTCCGTCTGGGAGACCCGACGGGCACTGCGGAACATCGACCACCTGCTGGCCACCCTGCGCGGAACCTGGACCGTCCCGCAGTCCAGCAGCCCGTGACCCAGCGCGTCCCGAGTCCGGAGCGGCGCTGGAACCACAACACGCACTTCCACGCCCGGGTGCTCGATGCCGTGCCGGACGGGGGGAACACCGCCCTGGACGTCGGGACCGGCAACGGTCTGCTCGCCCGTGACCTGTACGACGCGGGGCTCGACGTCACGGCGATCGACCTGAATGGGGACGTCCTGCGGGCCACCCGCAGCGCGAACGCCAACACCGGGATCCACTGGCTGCACGGTGACGTGATGGGACACGACTTCGGTCAGCAGTTCGACGTGGTGGCCTCGGTCGCGACGGTGCACCACCTGCCGGACCTGTCAGCCGGGCTCGCTCGCCTCGCAGACCTCACGGCGCCGGGCGGCACCCTGGTGGTCGTCGGACTCGCGAAGCCCACCCGGCTGCGTGATCACGTGCTCGGGTTGGCGGGTGTCGCGCAGCATCGTTGGTCCTCATGGCGGCGCGGTTACTGGGAGCACTCCGCGCCGACGTGCTGGCCACCACCGCATTCGTACGCCCAGGTCCAGCACATCGCGCATGCGGTCCTGATGGGGTCCGAGTACCGCCGACACCCGCTGTGGCGGTACGTGATCACGTGGCGCCGGCCGCGCTGACGCACGGGTGAACTGACGGCGCCGGGATTCACCAGACGTCGCGGTACGAGATCTCCATGTGCTCGGTCGACACGGGTGTCAGTTCGAGATCGAGCCCAGCGGCTCCCACCTGGCGCAACACCTCCGCCGGCACAACGAAGGTGTTCTCCTTGTGGTCGGTGATGAGGGACACCGACAGGCTGACCACGTAGCCCTCCTCGCGCAGACGCGCGAAAAGGTCCGCCGCGTTCTCTGGCAACAGCTGCAGGACCCACTGCACACGCCCCCAAGGGTCCTGCCCGTGGTCGGCGCGGATCTCGTCGACGTGAACGACGCTGAACACGTTCCAAATCGATACGTCGAACACGCGGGGCCCCTCACCCTTGAGGTCGCCGATCTCGTACTGTTCGTCGGGCCTGACACCCAGGAGCTGTGTCACGTGCTCCGAAGAGCCCCGCTGGCCATGGATGTTCAGCTCCACCTGGATGTTCTTGATCACTCCGGCAGTGTCCCACTCGGGCTGCGCCGAGATCGCGGCGGGCTCTCCCCGTGGATGCGCCGGACTTCCACCAGCCGTGGTGTGCGCTGAGGATCGGCCAACGGACAGCGCGCACCTACACTCTCCATCGTGAGTAGACGGAGCCCGGGGCCACGCTTCTTCCGACGCCCGAAGCCCTTCGCCGGCGGGGAGGTCTGGATCGTCCAGCACGACGAGTCACCGGACAACACGGTCCTCGGCGTCTTCGCCACAGACGACGAGGCGTACGCCTTCATGGACACGGTCAAGGACGACTACGAGAACGGCGTGATCTGCTCGAGCTTCTCGATCCCGTACCGGTCCACCGACGGCGCCGTTCGGTATCAGGCCATGGACTGACGTCGACCTCGGTCGGCCTGTCGGCCACCCTGCGAGCGAGGCGCCAATGAGCAGAAGACGTCGGGTCCCTGGTGGGGACCCGACGTCTTCTGCTCACTCTGTGGGCCGAACGCTCACTCCGTGGTGGAGACCCAGTCGATGAGCAGGTTGCCCTGGTCGCCCCAGTTGCCGACCTGGAACATGAAGCGGTGCGGGGTCGTCGGTACGTCGTGGGTGATCGTGTCGAGGACCTTGCCGTCGACGCTGTAGGTCACCGACTGTCCGGGCACCCAGTCCACCGTGTAGGTGTGCCAGTCGCGCCACGAGACGCCGGTGCCGATCTGGACGCGGTCGGCTTCCTTGCCCGGGGTCATCGAGTGGTGGAAGGCCGAGGGGCTGTCCTCGAAGTTGCCCTCGGGGAAGTCGATCTCGCCGTCGGACCAGGTGCCCGACGTCGGCCACAGCATGAACGCCGCGCCGTTGCCGTCGCCACCGGTCGCCTTGGCGCGGACGGAGAACGAGCCGCCGACGTGCTCCCAGGCTCCGGCGGAGGAGCCGAACGTGCCGGCCGCCCCCGCTCCGGTGCCGAGGGCGACGTCCATCACGCCGTCGTGCACCGAGACGGTCTTGCTCGGCGCGTAGATGCCGGAGGTGCCGTCGGGGTAGGGCTGCCACGACTGCGGGTAGAGCCGCGAGACGAGGCCGGTGACGGCGTCGGTGGTGAAGTCCTCGACGAACGAGGCGGCCGGCGCAGCGGAGGTGTCGGCGACCTCGTCCTGCGGTTCGGCCGCGTCGTCGGCGTCCGACTCCGCGGCTTCGGCGTCGTCGGTGGGCGCAGCCGCCTCGGGTTCCGCGGTCGGGGTGGTGTCCTCGATCGGCGCGGCCTCGGCGGTCGGCGCGGGCGTCTCCGTCGGCGTCGTGTCCGACTCCTCGTCGTCTGACGGGGCCGGGGTCGCAGTGTCCGAGGG